>JAKVPA010000001.1:300000-524850 GCA_022482495.1 Sphaerochaeta sp.
GCCGGCGGAGACCACCTGATCTGCCCCGCCCCGATGCCGGTTGAGGATTTGAACACCATCATGCGGTACGCCAAGACGGCGTTCGTCGCCGCCAAGTGCCACCTGTACGCACGGGCGGACTTCTTCTACCACGAAGGAACGATCTGGATCAATGAAGTGAACACGCTTCCCGGATTGACGGAGACCAGCCACTACCCGGTGTTGATCGCCCAGAACGGCTATACGATGGAGGACGTGGTCTCCATCCTTCTTGAAGACGCGCTGGATCGATACCGGAAGACGCTGGAGAAATGGTACGTACCGCCCACATGAGTCCGCTGTTCTTCCACGTTGACATGGATGCGTTCTTCGCCAATGTCGAGATCCGGGACAACCCGGAACTGAACGGGGCCTGCGTGCTGATCGGGCGCAAAGGAAAGCGGTGCGTCGTCGCCACGGCAAGCTATGAGGCAAGAAAATTCGGATGCCACTCGGCAATGCCGATGCAGGAAGCGCTGCGCAGGTGTCCCCAGGCAATTGTCATCCCGCCACGGTTCGACCGGTACAGCGAAGTGAGCAGACAAATCATGGGCATCTTCTCCCAGTATTCCGACCAGGTGACCCAGATTTCCATCGACGAAGCGTTTCTGGACATGCATGGCATGGAGCGGTTGTACCCCAGCGCCAAGGATGCCGCCATGAAACTCAAGCGGCAGGTCAAGGAGGAGACGGGACTTACCATCAGCGTCGGGATCGCCTCCAGCAGATACATCGCCAAGATGGCAAGCGACTACGACAAACCGGATGGACTGTGCCGGGTAGCTCCGGGAAATGAACTGAAGTTCGTCGATGCCGTCGGGCTGAAGAAGCTCTGGGGCGTGGGGAGCGTCACCCAAGCCCAGCTTGCACGCCATCACATCCTCACCACTTCCGATCTCCGTTGTTACACGGAAGAAAGCCTGAAGACATTGTTCGGCCGTTCGATGGGCTCGTTCCTGTACCTCGCCTGCCGTGGCATCGACCCGGGCATCTACCAAGGAGAGGCGAAAAGCCACAGCATCAGCACAGAGACGACGTTCATCGAGGATGTGACCACTTCCGATGTCCTGGAGCAGACGCTCCTTTCCATGAGCCACGAGGTGATGTTCCGCTGCCTCTCCGAGCATCAGATGGCGCGGACGGTCAGTCTGAAACTCCGCTGGCCCGATTTCTCCCTGCATGAAAGCCAAATGACCCCCACGGAAAACATCCTGAACGCCGAGCAGGTCTACGGCTACGCCCGGGAACTCCTCTCATCCCACTGGAAGGAAGGGACGCCGATCCGGTTGATCGGCCTCTGCCTGGGCAACCTGTACCAGGGGGAGAAGCCACTGCAACCGGAGCTGTTCTCCGACGGACAGGAAAAGAAGCGGAAACTGGAACTGACCATCCTGAAAATGCAGGAGAAAGGCCAGAAGGTGATCAAAGCCGCCACGTTGAAGGATGATCAAACGTGAGCGGTCGAGAGGAAAAAGGCAGTCACCACGATGGCCAGGACGATCCGGTACCAGCCAAAGACGGAAAAATCATGTGACCGCACGTAGGAGACCAGAAAGCGGAGGGCGAAGAGCGAGACGACGAACGCAGTCACCGTCCCGACGGCGACGATCCCCCACTCCTGCCCGCTCAAGCCAAAGCCCAGTTTGGTGAGTTTCAGAAGGGATGCCCCGAACATCGGAGGGATGGCCATGAAGAAGCTGAACTGGCTGGCCACGGGACGATCCATGCCAAGGACCATGCCTCCAAGGATGGTGGAGCCGCTGCGGCTGGTTCCCGGTACGATTGCCAGCGCCTGGAAACAACCGGTGAGGAACGCTGTTTTCCAGTTGATCTGTCCGATCGCCCCAATCCGGGCTTCCCTCTTCTGGTTGTACCGTTCCCAGACAATGTACAGCACGCCGTAGACGAAAAGCGCCACGACGATCACCTGCCAGCCGTGGAGATATTGGTCCACCGCTTCGTCAGCCAGGTATCCGATGACGGCCACCGGGATGGACGCTACGGCCACCTTGCCCCAGAGCAGCCAGGTTGCCTGTTTCTCCTGGTGGTTTTTCTTCGGGGAGAACGGATTGAGCGTATGCCAGTACAGGACGATCACGGCGAGGATCGAGCCCAGTTGGACGACGACGAGGAACAGGTTCCTGCAGGCGTCGGAGACCTTCATCGGAAGCAACGCGTCAACCAACAGCATATGTCCGGTGGAGCTCACCGGAAGCCATTCCGTGATCCCTTGGATCACCCCAAGGAGCAACGCTTTGAAGAATTCCATGCGGTGATCATACCACAGCGGAACACGTATACAAAGAGGGGCGAAACGACTACACTCTCCGTAAGGAGAAATCATGGGTCTGAACATCGTGCTGTTCCAACCGGAGATACCGCAGAATACGGGGAACATCGCCCGCACCTGCGCCGCCGTCGGAGCAACACTGCATCTGGTCGACCCCCTGGGTTTCTCCCTGTCCGACCGGTATCTGAAACGGGCCGGACTGGACTACTGGCCGCTGGTCGGGATCCGCGAATGGGAAAATGACGAAGCTTTCTTTGAAGAACACCAGGGAGACAACCTGTTTTTCTTCACCAAGAAGGCACATCTGTGCTACGCTTCCCTCACGTACCCTGAGGATGTGTATCTGATCTTCGGACGGGAGAGCGTCGGACTGGAGGATTCCCTTCTCCGCACCTGGAAGGATCGTTGCGTGCGTATCCCGATGCGCCGTGAAGCACGGTGCCTGAACCTGTCCAACAGCGTCGCCATCGTCACCTACGAATATATGCGCCAGCGGAATTTTCAAGGTCTTGCCGTCCAGGACGACACCTTTGATTGGGAGGAGCAGCAATGAACATCGGCATCATCGGATGCGGGAATATGGGTGGGGCCATCGCCACGGCGTTGGTCAAGGGAGGATTCTCCGTCATGGCGACGGACCATTCCCAAGAAAAAGTCACGAAAACCGGAGCTCAATTCGGGTCGGAAGACCAAGTGCTTGCTGGCTCGGATCTGATCATTCTTGCCGTCAAACCGCAAACCATGCCGACGCTCCTTCCCACATTGGAAGGTGCCAGCAAGAAGTGGATCAGCGTGGTGACCGGCTACAGCCTTGAGGTGCTCTCCCAGAAACTGGGAACCACCGAGGTGGTGCGGTACATGCCCAACATCGCCGCCAAGGCGGGAGCCAGCGTGACGGCAGTCTGTCCGCATCCCCAGTGCTCGGAGCGTCTCCGCCAGGAGGCGATGGACATCGCCGGCACGTTCGGTTCGGCGTTTCTGCTCTCTGAAGACAAGATGCCGGCGTTCATCGGACTGTCCGGCAGCGGCATCGCCTATGTGTTCCAGTTCCTCCACGCCATGGCGCTGGGTGGGACGAAGGAAGGGATTCCGTACCAGCGGTCGCTGGAGATCGCCCGGGACACGCTGCTTTCCGCGGCGGCGTTGCAGAAGGAAAGCGGGGCCAACCCGGTTGACCTGTTGACCGGCGTCTGCTCGGCGGGAGGAACGACCATCGAAGGGGTCGCGGCGCTGGCCGAACATCACTTTGACCACGCGGTGATCGAAGCAGTCGTCCAGGCGGCTGAAAAATCGAAACGTTTGTAAGGTGGGAGGAAAGATATGATTGACTTGAAGGAGCTGAAGAGCAGGCATGACGAGATCGCCGCCAACATCAAGGCGAGAAACATGCAGGTTGACTTGGATGCCATCATCGCGCTGGCGGACAAGAGGTCCGCCGTGATGAAGGAAGCGGATGACATGCGCCAGAAACGGAACGAGAACGCCCAGAAGATGAAGGGCAAACTCTCCTCTGAGGAGCGCGCTTCCCTGATCGAGGAAGGAAAGATTATCAAGGAACGGATCGCCGTCCTGGAGAAGGAAGCGGCCCAGCTGGATGCTGATTTCCAGATTCAGGCACGGACCATCCCCAACTACGCCAACCCCAAAGCCCCGATCGGCAAGGAAGACAAGGACAGCACGGCAATCAAATACGTCGGAGAGCCGCCCAAATTCACCTTCAAGCCGCTGGACCATGTGCAGATCGGCGAAAAGCTTGATCTGATCGACTTCGACACCGCCACGGCGGTGGCTGGTCCGAAGTTCTACTATCTGAAGAACCAGGCGGTGGTGCTGCAGATGGCCTTGGAGCGATATGCCATGGACATCGTGCTGAAGCATGGCTTCACCCCGTTCATCACCCCGGATGTCGCCAAGGAAGAGATTCTTGCCGGCATCGGATTCAATCCGCGGGGAGCGGAGAGCAACATCTACACGGTGGAAGGCACCGGCATGGCGTTGGTCGGCACGGCGGAGATTACGCTGGGCGGCTATTACGCCGGCAAGATTCTTGAGAAGAAGGATCTTCCCATCAAGATGACCGGGCTTTCCCACTGCTTCCGAAGGGAAGCCGGTGGCGCAGGGCAGTATTCCAAAGGTCTGTACCGTGTCCATCAGTTCTCCAAGCTGGAGATGTTCATCTACTGTCTGCCGGAAGAATCGGACAAGTGGCATGACTACCTGCTGTCGGTGGAGGAAGAGATCTACCAGGGACTGGGGCTGGCCTACCGGGTGGTGGACACCTGCACCGGGGATCTGGGAGCGCCTGCCTATCGGAAGTTCGACATCGAGGCGTGGATGCCCGGTCGCGGGGATGCCGGCGAGTACGGGGAAGTGACCTCCACCTCCAACTGCACCGACTATCAGGCACGCAGTCTGTCCATTCGCTATCGTGACGATGATGGGAAGCTGAAGTTCGTCCACATGCTCAACGGCACGGCAGTGGCCCTCTCCCGCACCATGGTGGCGGTTCTGGAGAACTACCAGCAGGAGGATGGCTCCATCGCCATCCCGAAGAACCTGGTCCCCTACGTCGGATTCGACAAGATTCCGGCGAAGGGCTGAGGGGGACGGAGGGATGCACGTCAGCGCGCTGGTCACCGATTACTATGAACTTTGCATGATGCAAGGGTATTTCGCCACCGGGCACAATCCTGACGTGGTGTTTGACATGTTCTATCGGAACAACCCGTTCAACGGAGGATACGCCGTCTTCACCGGACTGAACGAGTTGGTCGACAAGCTGGAGGATTTTTCCTTCAGCCAGGAGGACATCGGGTACCTGAGGAGTCTGGGGACGTTTACCGAACCATTCCTCTCTTATCTGTCCGACTGGCGGTTCACCGGTGATTTGTACGCCTTTCCCGAGGGATCGGTGGTCTTCCCCGGAGAACCGCTGGTGCGGGTCCACACCTCGTTGATCGAAGCGCAGTTGATCGAAGGCATTCTTCTTAACACGTTGAATTTCCAGACGTTGATCGCCACCAAGGCCGCACGGATGACGGAAGCAAGCGGCCGGGGGACGATCATGGAGTTCGGCCTCAGGCGGGCCCAGGGCGAAGACGGCGCGCTCTCCGCAAGCCGAGCGGCGTTCATCGGTGGCTGCAAGGTCACCAGCAACGTCCTTGCCGGGAAGCAGTACGACATCCCGGTCGCAGGGACGATGGCCCACAGCTGGATCATGAGTTTCGACAACGAACTGGACGCGTTCCGCTCGTTCGCCCAGCTGTATCCGGACAACGCAGTCCTGTTGATCGACACGTACGACACACTGCACTCCGGCATTGACAACGCCATCATCGTGGGGTTGGAGCAGAAAGCCAAGGGAAAGAAGATCGGCGTGCGGATCGACAGCGGAGACCTCTCCTACCTTCCCCGGGTGATCCGAGGGCGTCTGGACGACGCGGGACTTTCTGACGCGACGATCTGCGTCTCCAACGACCTGACGGAAGAGATCATCCAGACGCTGGTCACCGACCACGTGCCCATTGACACCTGGGGCATCGGAACCCACCTGGTCACCGGTGGAACGCAGAGTTCGCTGAACGGCGTATACAAACTGGCGGCGAAGAAGGAAAACGGCATCTACGTTCCGACGATGAAGATCTCCAATACGTTCGAGAAGACGACCAATCCGGGCATCAAGCAGGTGTATCGGTTCGCCGACGCTTCCGGAGGTTCCTTGGCCGATCTGATCACCCTCTCTGACGAGAAGGTGACCACCGGACGCTCCTATACGTTTTACCATCCGTTCGCTGAAGGAGACTTTTTCGTCATGAAGCCGGAGGGATATGCATCCTGCACCCCGATGCTCCATCGTTGCATGCAGGGGGGCAAACGGTGCGGGGAAAAACCGACGCTCCGGGAGCTTCAAAGCGAAGTGCAGAAAAATCTCGACCGGTTCCATCCGTCGTATCTCAGGCAGATCAACCCGCACATCTACAAAGTGAGTCTTTCCTCCCGACTGAAGAAACTGAAAATGCAACTGACGCTCCAGCAACGGAAATTGGGGATGGACGGACAAGAGGACTGAAGCGGAATGCACACATCCAAGGAAGTGTTCGAGGACCTGCCGGTCTGGCGGGCATTGCTTTCCCTATCCATCCCCACCATCATCAGCCAGCTGGTCACGTTGGTCTACAATCTTGCCGACACGTTCTTCATCGGACGGACGGGAAACCCGTACATGGTGGCTGGTTCCTCGCTGGTTCTGCCGGTGTACATGCTCTGCGTCGCCGTCTCCAACCTGGTGGGAACCGGTGGCGGCACCTTGATCTCCCGGCTTCTGGGAAGCGGCAGGGAGGATGAGGCGAAAAAGGTGGCCGCATACGGCGTGTACCTCGCCTTGGCGCTCGGCGCCTGCTACAGTCTGCTCTGCTTCCTGTTCCTCCATCCGTTGCTTACCGCGCTTGGGGCCAGCGACCACACCCGCTCCTATGCGGCTTCCTATGCGCTGTACATCATCATTCTGGGAGGGGTGCCCAACATCCTCTCGTTGACGCTGGCAAATTTTCTCCGCAGCGTCGGATGTGCCAAAGAGTCGGGATTCGGCGTCAGTATGGGAGGCGTGCTGAACATCGGGTTGGATCCGCTGTTCATGTTCGTTCTGCTTCCCGAAGGCATGGAGGTTACCGGAGCGGGAATGGCGACGCTCTTGTCCAATCTGGTCGTCCTCGCCTACTTCATCGTGGTGATCATCCGCTTTTCCGGACGTACCGTCCTTGGGTTCAGCCCCCGATTGGGCATGCCGCTCTCCACCTCACGCAAGGCGATCATCTCCGTCGGTGTTCCCGCCGCGTTGACGACGTTCCTGTACAACCTGGTCAATATTTTGATCAACCGGCTCTCCTCCCAGTACGGCGACATCGCCGTGGCTGCCATCGGCATTGTACTGAAGGCGGAACGGCTTCCGTTGAACGCCGGCCTGGGGCTCTGCCAGGGTATGATGCCCCTTGCCGCCTACGCGTTTGCCAAAGGTGATTTCGGACGGATGAGGCGTGCGCTCCGGGACACCCGGATCGCGGGATTGGCGTTCGCCGCGCTGTCCATCATCCTGTATGAGACCTTTGCGGGCCCGGTGATGCGCTTCTTTATTGATGACGCCCAGACCATTGCGCTCGGCACCCATTTCCTCCGTGCCCGCTGCATCGCGACCCCGTTCATGTTCCTCTGTTTCAGCTACGTGATGTTCTTCCAGGCCATCGGCATGGGTAACATGTCCCTTTCCCTGGCCATTCTCCGGCAAGTGGTGTGCAACATCCCCATTTTGCTGGTGCTTGACCACTTCTTCCAGATGAATGGCATTATCTGGACACAGTTCACCGCGGACGCCCTGACGGCGTTCCTCTCCTTCCTGGTGTTCCAATCATTGGTGAAAAAAGGGAAGATTCAGACAGCCAGCTGAAAGGCGATGCGGTCCGTTCCATCATCCAGCGTAATGATCCCACAAGGTGTGAAGCCAGCCTTCACCAAGAGACGGCGCATTGTCACGTTGTCCCGATGGGTGTCGGCGCGCAGGTTTGAGATTTGGGACAGGCAGAATTGGACACAGGATGCAAACACCCCGCTGACCGTCCCGTCACTCGCAAGCCGATGGATCGTCCCGTACGGAGCGTCATTCAACCATGCGCCTTCCCGAATCTCCCGGTAGGAAGGATCCAACCCGATGGAAAAAACGAAGGAAGCATGCACCACGCCATCATCCCCCAAACCGACATACAACCGGCCCAAGGAAATATCTTCCGTCAAAAGCTCCAGCGAGGGATACGTCGTTCCCCACTGGGTGGGATTGCCATGGCTTGCCATGAACGAACGCGCTTCTGCGTAGACGGCGAGCACCGCCTCCAAATCCTTTCCTACCGCTTTCCTGATGGTCATGATTCCTCCTGTGCGCACGCTTGGATGGCGGCGACGATGGCATTGGCCATCTCCTGCCGCCATGCGGGAGCGAGCAGATGCGTCGCGTCGTTCTTGTTGGAAATGAACCCTACCTCCACCAGGACGGCAGGCATTCGGGAGATGTTCAGCACCCGGACGTTCTGTTGTTTGATCCCCCGGCTTCGGGAAAGGGGCATGTGCTCGGAAATGGCCGTCTCAAACCGGGTCGCGACCTCTTTGTTCCGTTGGTTGAGCAGATCATTCAGTTCCATCTCGGTAAATGGAGCAAACAAGCTGATGTTTTCCTTTGGGGTCTGCTCATCAAGGAGGGTCACACGGAGGGACGGTATCTTGGTCAGGATCTCGAACCCTTCCGCCTCATCGTTCGTCGCGCTGTTCACATGGATGGAAACAAACAACGCGCTGGTCTTCCGGGGAATAACCGTCCGGTAGGCGATGGCTGCGCGGTCATCCAGCGCGATGAACGTGTCATCCGCACGGGTCATGACGATGTTCCATTGGGGTTGGGCCACGGCAAGCAAGTCTGCGACGCGCTTGGCGATGTCAAGAATAAAATCCTTTTCCTGGATGGTGCCTCCGGCGAAACTCCACGCAGAGGAAGCCCCCCCATCCTTTCCTCCATGACCGGCGTCCAGCACCACGGTACGAAGCGGATAGGAGAACGGATCCGTCCGGGCAAAACAGAAGGAGACGGCCACACAGAAAAGCACCGCCACAAGCAGGCAACGCTTCACTTCTTCGTCTCCCCTCCCGCCCAGCAGGTGACCAGGTGGGTGTAGTCCTGTTTGACCAGCCATACCAGGCGGGTCTTCACTTCATCGCGGAACGCGTCCTTGTCGTAATCCGTCTTTGGTTTACGGACGGTGTTTTTGCCCCGAAGGTCCTGCACCACGCCCAACGCCTTGGTGCAGCAACGCCGGTACCCCTCCATTTCGGTGATGTCTTCGATCACGGAAAGGCGGTCGGGGAACTGGATCAACAACGTCTGGGTCAGATACAAAGGATGTCCCAGCTCCCAGCAACGGATTCCCCAGTCCAACGCCTGCCAGTACTCGCTGTGGATCGCCTCGTCAAAACCCCTGAGCCGTTGGAACAGCGCCCGGTCGTACAAGCCCATCCCCATCACCGGGTACAGCGTATCCACCTTGGTGTCATCCAGCATGTTGGGGAAGTCACACCCATGGGAAAGCCGGCCATCGACAAGGGTGGGGATGCGGACCGTAGGGATGATCTCCTTCTGGGAATTGGCCAGCACCGGCACCACCATGGCGGGATGCTCTTTGGCTTCCATCATGGCGAACAGCTTTTCGCCGTCAAAACGGATCAACTCGGCGTCACTGCGGACGATCAGGAACGAGTTGGTCTTGCAGGTGGAGGCGAACGCGTTGATCTTCTCCCCGCTGAACCCACGGGAAGTGAAGACGATGAACGAGACGGAGGGGAACGTCTCCTGAAGTGTCTTGATGTCCCGCTGGTCATCCATCGTCAGCACATGGATGTCATAGTCCAGATTGGCCACGTACCAGGAAAGCGCCGATTCCAATTGCTCGGAAGAACCCACATCGAGAAGCCCGACGGCCAGGAGTGGGTTGTCATGTAACGAACGGATGCGGCTGCCCACATCCTGTTTGCTCTGGTAAATCCGATAGTCGTTCACGAGCCCCTCTCTTTGCACGCATTGTATCCCGCGGGAACCGTGTCTTCAAGCCACCGGCGTTTTTTCCTTGGGTTTGCGGACACTCTTTCGCGAGGAAGAGGCACGCGGCGTCGTCCTGCCACGGGTTCCTTTGGACGCATTCCGCTTGTCCCTGCGGTCCAGCCAACCGGCGATGTATTCCGGACTCCAGTACACCCGGTCTTTGGGAATGAGTCCCTTCTCCGGCCGGTAGCGCTCCACTCCCAGATAATCGGCAAGCGGTTTCACCCGTGCATCCATTTCGTGATACTGCTGGATGCCGAACGCCCAGTCCCGCCCCTGGGCCATGTCAATGACGGCCAACAGGTGCGACTTCCGCGCCGGTTTGCACTTGTAGTTGAAAAACGATCCATCCTGTTCCTGCACATTGCCCACCACCTCCACCGGAATGGTCAGTTCCATGTGGAATCCGTGTCCCTCCAGAAACGCGACGGCGTCCTGAAGGGAAACAAACAAGGTGTCATTGCAGGTGGTCAAAGCATGCGTGCCCATACCAAAACCTTCCCCTGTATTGTAGGGAAACGACGTCGGAGGCTCAACCCATTTATTCGACGGAAGAAAGGATTACCATGTCTTCCGGCCGGAAGATCACATCCTTGTGCCCTTTACCCAGGAATGAGTCGATCTCCGTGTTGGTATGCCCGGCCATGAACGCCACTTCGGTGCTGTTGTAGTAGGGAACAGCCTTGGCGAACGCCACGCCGGATCTATCCACCACCTGCACCACATCCCCTTCCCCGAAATCCCCTTGGACGGAGACGACCCCTTTGGGAAGCAGGCTCTTGTGGGACAGCAAGGCCGCCTTCGCGCCCTCATCCACCACGATGGCCCCTTGATGGGAGTTGTTCAGGATCCACCGCTCCTTTTGGGAGAGCCGTTTCTTCGGATGGATGAAGGAGCCTACATCCTCCCCATCCAGAATCCGGATCAACGCGTCCTTCCCATAGCCGGAAGCGATCACCGTCCCGCAACCGGCGATGGTGGCGATCTTCGCGGCAAGCAACTTGGTCTTCATCCCGCCGACGGCGAACGCGCTGCCCGCCCCTCCGGCGTAGGAGAAGGTCTGTTCATCCAGCGAGGGAATGTCGGTGAGCAACGTGGCCTCGGGATGTTTCTTGGGATCGGCGGTGTACAGACCTTCGATGTCGGAGAGGATCACCAAAAGGTCGGCGTCAATCTTCGATGCGACCATGGCGCTCATCCGGTCGTTATCCCCGAACGCAGAACCAATCTCCGCCGTACTGACCACGTCGTTCTCGTTGAACACCGGCACGACATCCAGATCCAACAACGTGAAGATGGAGTTGCGCAGGTTGACGTACGTCTTGCGGTTGTTCAAGTCACTGCGGGTCAACAGGATCTGGGAGCAGATCAAGCCATTCTCGGCGAACGCCTTGCGGTAACTGTCCATCAACATCGGTTGCCCGATGGACGCGCACGCCTGGCGCATCGTCACCTGTTTCACCGCTTCCTTCAGCTTCAGTTCCTTGGCACCCATCCCGACGGCGCCGGAGGAGACCAGGAGCATCTGCAACCCACACTTCTTCAGTGTGGATATCTGCCGGGCGATATCCTGGATACGGGAGATGTCAATGCCGTTGGGCGCGGAGAGCAGATTGGTGCCCACCTTCACCACGATGCGACGGATATGAGAAAAATCCCTCATACCAGTTCCTTGTGGGTGAACGGTTTGGCATGAGGCCCCATGTAGGTGGCAACCACCTGCCCCTGTCCGTCAAGCAACCATTTGGTCGTCATCAGGCCGGAGAGCCCCACCGGTCCCCGGGCATGGATCTTGCTGGTGGAAATACCCACTTCAGCTCCCAGTCCGTAGCGGTACCCGTCGGCAAAGCGGGTACTGCAGTTGACGAACACATCGGCGGAATCCACCCGATGCTGGAAATCCACGGCAGGGGATGCATCCTGCGTGATGATGGCGTCGGTGTGGTGGGAACCGTGGGTATTGATGAACGAAACCGCTTCCCCTTCATCGGCCACCACGTGGATGTTGATCTCCAAGGCAAGGTATTCCTTGTCCCAATCCCCTTCCTTGAACGGGACGCACCCTTGGGCAAGCGAACACACCTGGGGATCTCCATGGACAGTCACCCCAGCCGTCTGGAACGCCGCGACGATCCGCGGCACGAACGTCGGCGCGATGGCCTGGTGCACCAAGAGCGTCTCAATCGCGTTGCAGGCCGCCGGATAGTTGGTCTTGGCATCCAGGGCGCACGCTTCAGCCATCGTGAAATCGGCCGATTGGTCGATGAACATATGGCAGATCCCGCTGGCATGCCCCAGCACCGGAATGGTGGTGTGCTCCATGACGAACCGGACGAACTGGTTGGAGCCGCGGGGGATGATCAGATCAAGGTCATCTCGGCACGTCAGCATCAGGGAAACGTCCTCACGGGAGTGGAGCAACAGAAGCCAGCCATCCCCGATTTCCGTCTTCTTGGCGCTGTCAGAGATGGACTGGGCCAACGCGCGGTTGGTGTGGTCCGCTTCGCTTCCACCCTTGAGAATAATGCCGTTGCCGCTTTTGACGGCCAGAGAGACGATCTGGACCAACGCATCCGGCCGTGCCTCGAAGATCATGCCGACCACCCCCAGTGGGACGTTCACCTTCCGGAGGATCAAGTCATGGTCAAGTTCACGTTTCTCCAGCACCTTGCCGATGGGATCCGGCAATGCGGCCACTTCCTGTACGCCTTTGGTCACCGCGTCCAGCTTCTCCTTGCTCAGTGTCAGCCGTGAGATGACCGATGGAGCAAGGTCTTTGCCCAAAAGAAGATCCTCCTGGTTGGCCGCCTGGATGGCAGGCCAGTCCCGTTGGAGCCCTTCGGCGATGGCGGAAAGAAGCTCGACGCGACGGGCGTTGTCCGACGCTGCGAGCCTTGCGCTGTTCAGTTTCACCTGATGGATCTGTTCACGTGTCGTCATGCCCCATACGATATCCAGAATGGGGGCGACGGGCAAGCGGAACAGGGTGGTTTTCCGCTGGTTACTTCTCCAACGGGACCAATTGGAACGTCGTCACGTCAAACAGCCCCAGATCGGTGACCTTGTAGGCGGGAATGACGGGAAGCGCCATGAAGCAAAGCGTCATGAACGGCTCCACCGCGCGGCTCACGCCGAGTTCGGTGTAGGCGAGCTCATGCAACCTGCCCAACTGGTCATTCACTTCTGAGGCGGAAAGCGTGGTCATCAAGCCGGCGATGGGAAGCGCCAGGTGTCCGACGACCTTCCCGTCCCGGATGATCGTCATGCCGCCACCCATGGAAACCAGATCCTTCACCGCTTCTTCCATATCGGCGTCATTGTCTCCGGTGACGATGATGTTGTGGGAGTCATGGGCGATGGAAGTCGCGATGGCGCCGTGCTTCAGTCCATAGCCACGGATCAAGCCAAGACCGACATTTCCTGTCCCATGATGGCGTTCCACCACGGCGATCTTCAGGATGTCTTGGGCGGGATCGTGTTTCCACAGGCCCTGCTCCACCGTCACGTCCGCCTCCCCTTTGCCGGTAACCACGCTGCCCGGAATGATGTCGATCACCCGGACATGGGGGGAAGCGAGGTGCAGTTCCAGTTTCTTCTGGGAAAAATCCTTCACCTGCATCCGGCCACTGACGTTTTTGGCTTCCACCGGAGCGGAAGGAGCAAGAATTCTTCCGTCCTTGGCCACCAGCTTGCCCAGAACGTACACCTCTGAGGGGTTTGCCTGGCTGACATCGGGGACCAACAGGAAATCGGCACGACGGCCCGGGGCGATGGCGCCGCGGTCATCCAGACGGTAGCAGTCCGCCGCGTTGATCGTCGCGATGGCATAGGCGTCTTCCGCCGCCATGCCATGGGCGATGGCCATCCGTACGTTGTTGTTGATGTGTCCTTCTTCCAGAATGCTCTTCGGTTGCCGGTCATCCGTGCAGAACAAGCACCGGGTGATGTTGTGTTGGTTCACCCAGGGAAGCAGGTTGAGCAGATCCCTGCACGCCGAACCTTGGCGGAGCATCACGTACATGCCCCGGCGTATCCGGTCATGGAGCTCTTCCGGCGTTGCGCATTCATGATCCGTCTTGATTCCCGCCCCGGCATAGGCGTCCAGTCCGCTGCCTTTCACCGCCGGGCTGTGGCCGTCGATGGGAAGTCCCGCCAGTTTCGCCTCCCATATCTTGTCCAATACAAACGGAGTTCCGGAAACCACACCGGGGTAGTTCATCATCTCACCCAGCCCGAGAATCCGATCCTTTCCGAACATCTTCTTGATGTCCTTGGCCAGCAGGGTTGCGCCGGCGTGCTCGAAATCGGTGGCAGGCACGCAGGAGGGGACCATGAACTGGACGGACAGCGGCGTCTTCGCCGAGGAAGCCAGCATGTATCTCAGGCCATCCAGCCCGCAGACGTTGCAGATCTCATGGGGATCGGCGACGACGGTGGTCGTTCCGCAAGGTACGACCAGATTGGAAAACTCGCTGGGGGCCAGGTAGGAAGACTCGATGTGCTCATGGCCGTCGATCAGACCGGGGACCAGGTACAGGCCATGGGCGTCCACCATCTCCTTGCCCTTCCCTTTTCCCGGTTCGGCAAAGCCGGCGATATACCCTCCGCTGACCAACAGGTCACCGTCAAACCACTGTTTGTTGAATACATCCAGGATATGGGCTCCACTGACGCACAGGTCGGCGAGCTTTCTTCCATCCGCAACGGCGATGCCGTTTTCCCACGAACGACGCGATCTCATCGTTATCACCTCATTGCCAAGTGTACCATGATGCAAAATGTTTGCAACACTCCCTTCGTCATTTTGTCCGTCCGGAACACAGAATATCGCAAACGAGCAAAAAAAATTCTGAGGATTTCATCAAGCTTGCGTAATTCTTATAAATGGGTGATTGCAAACGAGTGGTGACAATCGGTGAGAAACCCGTATAATGTGATGCGAGAGTTTCCAAGGCAAGATGTAGCGAGCGTGGTGGCCCAATACGTTTTGCCAAGGAAACGCTCAATAGAGGCCACCACCTTGAAGAAGCATAATCACATGAAGTCCAGGAAGGCGACTCCCTGGGACGGGATGACGGACCTGACTCCCACAGAGGAATACATCAGGGACCATCATCAGGAACACTACCGGATTCATCACCAGACGTTGGGTGAGGACATGGAATCGTCGCTGTTGAACAGCCGGAAGCCGGAACGCTGCAGTTACTGCGGGTCCAAGGATTTCATCCGTTTCGGTCACAACGCAAGCGGTGTCCAAGTCTATCGTTGCCGTTCCTGCGGCCGCAGGTTCACGGTGCTGACGGGGACGATCTTCGACTCGCACAAGATTCCCATCAGCGAATGGATTGAGTTCCTCTACAACCTGTTCTCGTTCGTCAGCCTTACCGCCGACTCCTGGAACAACAAGAATGCTTTCACCACATCGAAATACTGGCTCGAGAAGGTGTTCCTCCTCGTCGGGGAGTACCAGAAGGGCATCAAGCTGAAGGGTGATGTGGTTCTGGACGAGACCTTCTATCCCGTAAGGTCAGAGGAAACCGTCTGGAAAGACGGGAAGAAGCTCAGGGGCCTTTCCGTCAACCAGATATGCATCGGCGTCGCCTGCGACAACGAGCATGTGTTCTGCGTCCTGGAGGGCAAAGGGAAGCCGTCACAGGGAAAGACGTGGTCGGCTTTCAAGGACCATATCGAGAATGGTTCCGTGCTCATCCACGACAAGGAAAACGCCCACAAGACGCTTGTTTCCGGCCTTGGTCTCACCAGCATGTCCTACGATGCGAGGGAGATCAAGAAACTTGACGACAGGGACAATCCTCTGGAACGGGTGAACAGGATACACTTTCTCCTGAAAAGGTTCTTCATGGCGCACTCGAGTTTCAAGAGGGAATACATCGGCGGGTTCATCGACCTGTTCCCTTTCGTGATGAATCCACCGTCGGAAAAGCTGGAAAAGGTCAAGGTTCTGCTCGATTTGGGATTGACCCACGCCCAAATACTCCGATTTCGTGATGATTTTCTTGAAATCAAGCATTCAGATTGAGTTTTTCACCACTCGTTTGCAAGTACCCATTGAATTCTTATCACAAACAGGCAAAAGAGTACCATCGATTTTTCTTGGATGTTCCCTTAATGAGTGATAGGATGTGGATAGTATTGTTCCCTAAGAGAAGGAGAGTCACGTATGGAAAAATTCTTTAAGGTCAAGGAGAAGGGAAGTTCCGTCAACACCGAGATTATGGCGGGCGTCACCACCTTCCTCACCATGGCGTACATTCTCGCCGTCACCCCGGGAATCCTTTCCGCAGCAGGAATGGATTTCTCCAAGGTGTTCGCGGCAACGGCCATTGCATCCGCCATCGCCACGCTGGTCATGGCGTTCTGTGCCAACCTGCCGTTCGCGTTGGCTCCAGGCATGGGATTGAACGCGTTCCTTACCTACACCGTTTGCATTGGCATGCAGAAGAGCTGGCAGTTCGCCCTCACCGCGGTGTTTGTGGAAGGTCTGATCTTCATCGCCCTGACGGCCTTCAACATCCGGGAAGCGATCGTCAACGCCATTCCTGCCAACCTGAAGAAGGCCATTGGAGCGGGTATCGGCCTGTTCATCGCCTTCATCGGCATGCAGAACGCCGGGATCATCTCCGGCTCTCAGGCGACACTGGTCGAGCTCTCGCCGACCTGGTACAAAGGCGCTCCGCTGCTGGCAATGATCGGCGTGCTGATCATCGCCATTCTGATGGCCCGCAAAGTCAGAGGCGCCATTCTGATCGGCATCATCGTCTGCACCATCATCGGCATCCCGATGGGACTGACCAAGTATGCCGGTGGCAGCTATGTCCCCCCCGCTCCGTACTTCTGGCCGTTTGACTTCCATGCCGTCGCCCAGGCTCCTGGTGAATTCATCTTCGTGATGTTCACCTTCCTGTTCGTCGATATGTTTGATACGGTCGGCACGTTGATCGGATGCGCCAACAAGACCAACATGATGGATAAGGATGGAAACATCGTCAATTGCAAGCAGGCGTTGTTTGCTGATGCCATCGGCACGACGGTCGGCGCGCTTCTGGGAACCTCCACCGTCACGACATTCGTCGAATCCTCTTCCGGCATCGCCGAAGGCGGACGCACCGGCATGACCAGCTTCGTGGTGGCCATCCTGTTCCTGCTCTCCCTGTTCCTCGAGCCGTTGTTCGGTTCCATCCCCAGCGCCGCCACGGCGCCTGCGTTGATCATCGTCGGCGTCTTGATGATGTCCCCGGTGAAAGACATGGATTGGGACGACATCACCGAAGCGGTCCCGGGTTTCCTCACCATGCTGTTCATGATCGTCGCCTACTCCATCGCGGACGGCATCATGATGGGTATCCTGTCCTTCGTGTTGATCAAGCTGATCAGCGGCAGACAGAAGGAAATCACCGCGATGACATGGGTATTGTTTGGATTGTTCATTTTCAAGATCGTGATGAAAGCGTTGGTGTGATCACCATACACGTCACACGGCAGGGTCGGGAAACCGGCCCTGTTTTTGTTTCCATTGCCGGCAAGCGTTTTTTGGACTATATTCGATGACGTACGGAGGTACAGCATATGGATGAAATCAACATCACCCAGAATCCCCAGCGGAGGGACAACAGCTCGCTCGTCGCGCTGGTGATGGGTATCCTTTCCATCGTCTGCAGTCTGACTGGGTTGATGCCGGTAGGCTTGGTGCTTGGCATCATTGGCATCGTCCAAGGAAACAAAAACCGGAAGATTGATTCGGAAGCCCATGCGGGATTCGTCTGCTCCATCATCGGAACAGCCCTTTCCGGAGTGTTCGTCCTGCTGGTCATCGTCTTCCTTATCGCCTTCGGCGCATTTTTCCATGCAGCGTGGATGCCGATGATGTTCTGGTAACGCTCCAGGATTGGGCAGAAAAAATGGGTCCAACTCTTGACGTAAATTGAAACTGTGATATCCTGATGAATACACCAGAAGGTAAAGACACACGGCATGAGTGCCTTTACGTTTCACGAACGATTCTCGGTACGTAATCTCCAATGGAACGAGGAATTGACTGGGGGAGGGCAGACAGTTTGTCTGCCCCCATTTTGTATCCCCTCACCCCTTCCGGATTCCCTCCAGGTAACGGGAGAGAACATCTGCGTAGATGGCGCGCTTCTCTTCCCGTGGCATCGTATTGGCGCTGCTGGGGGAAGGAAGGGCGTGGAACGCGATACCCTCGGGATAGTATCCGACCAACCGGTGGTAGAACGCCTCTGCCGTTTTCCCGGTGAAACAGACCGCCTTGAGCAACGGATGGCGGGAAATGAACGGAACCAAGTCATTGGGCTCGACCTTCCGATACCCGCTATCCAACGATCCTACCCGGTCGAACCGGGAAAGGACGTCCCACAGGGCGATATGATGGACAAGCAGCAACCGTTGCTTGTCCGCATAGGTCGAAGGCTGTTCGTTCCACAACGAAGCCATGATGGGCCAGAACCCGTTCATCCGGTTTCCGTAGTATTCCTTCCTCCGAAGCGACTCCAACGAAGGCCCCGTCCCAAGGATCAGGACACGGGCATCGACATCAGCGATCGGAGGAAACCCATCGGTCATCGCCCCAAGTATCTCCCCACGGCGTCCGCCACCGCCATGCCGTCAAGCGCGGAACTGACGATGCCGCCGGCGTATCCGGCACCTTCTCCACAGGGGAACAGGCCGTCATGGGAGACGTGCATCAGGCTTTGGGGATCACGCGGGATGCGCACCGGGGAACTGGTACGGGTCTCCGGAGCGATCAGCACCGCTTCACTGGAGAGGAACCCTTTCGCTTTGGCGCCGAACTGAGCCAGGGCCATCTGCAGGCGCTTGGAAATGAACGCGGGAAACACGGTGGAAAGATCCACACTTGCCAGCCCCGGTGCGTAACTCGTCTGGGGCAGGCTCTTGGAAAGCGTGCCGGAGAGAAAATCAGTCATCCGCTGGGCGGGGGCGACCAGGCGTCCGCCGCCAGCCTGCCAGCATCGGGATTCCAACGCCTCAAGCAGGTGCAGCATGCCCAGCTCCCCACCGAAGCGATCCTGGGGCAGATCTTCCGGATGGAGCTCCACCACCATGCCGCTGTTCGCCCACCGGCTGCTTCGCGTGGACGCGCTCATTCCGTTGACCACCAGGTGTCCGTCCTCCGTGCCTGCCGGGACGATCACTCCACCGGGACACATGCAGAACGAGTAGACGCCACGGCCCACCTGTTGGCTGACGAACGTATAGTCGGCGGGAGGAAGATACGGACCCCGCTTTCCTTTGGTATGGTACTGGATCCGGTCGATCAACTCCTGGGGATGCTCAAGGCGTACCCCGACGGCAAGCGCCTTGGCCTCCACCTCGAATCCGTTGTCAAACAGATACTGGTACATCTCCCGCGCCGAATGGCCCGTGGCAAGCACCACGGGTCCGTCATACGTATCACCCTTCTCCGTCTTCACGCCGACCACTTTGCCGGCATGGATCAGGAAGGAAGTGACCTTTTGGCCGAACTGCACGTCCCCGCCGCAGGCGATGATCGTCTTGCGCATTTCCGCCACCACCTGGGGCAACTTGTCCGAGCCGATGTGCGGCCGGGCTTCCCAAAGGATTGATTCGTCCGCTCCCATCTGACAGAACTGGGAGAGCACCTTGGAGACATCCCCCCGTTTGTCGCTGCGGGTGAACAGCTTTCCCGTCGGAGAACGCGCCGGCTCCCCCTTCCCCGAAACCATAGTTGGATTCCGGGTTGGTCCGGCCGGAACGTACCATCCGGGCGATGTCCAGCTTGCGTTGCTCGACATCATTGCCCCGTTCCAACACGATGGGACGGATGCCGATCTCCAGGAGCCGGAGGGCGCAGAACAGTCCGGCGGGACCGCTGCCGACGATGATCACCGGCTTCTTGTTCCCCACTGACTGGTAGACGGTCTTCTCCCACGCAGGAGAAGGTTCTTCGCCGGAAAACACCTGTATCTCCCGGTCAATGATGACATCCCGTCGACGCGCGTCGATGGATGAGCGGATGATCCGCATCCCTGATATATCCTGTTCGTTCACGCCCGCCGCTTTGGCGACAAGCTTTCTGAGCCGCTCATCATCCCCTGCATCCCGCGGGGAAAGACGAAGCCGTACGGTAGTATTCATGGCGACAGTGTACGCTGTGGCGTTCCTGTTGGTCAATGAAACCCCAACTACACATACTCTTCACCTAGATTCACACAACTTACAACATCAACACAGGGGAGTCTCCGTTTTGAATGTGGTATATTGGATGGCATCAGGAGCAACTATGACAAAAAGACATACAGTCATGTTATTATGTCTTGCATTGGTCCTCCCTCCCTTGTTCGGGTCAGAGCTCACCCTTGCGGATGCCATCTCAGCTGCGAAGGAAAACAACGGTACGGTCAAAGTGGCCACGTTGCAATTGCAGCAAAGCATCAGGAGTACGGAAACCAACGCGTATCTTCCTTCGTTGGAACTGGAAGCTGGCCTTTCCGCTTCCGGAAGCATCATCAACCAGAGCTTCTCATCCACCTATGCCATCGGAGGGGTCAGCTGGTCGCTGAGCACCTCTTCCCTTGCAACCTCCAAGCAAAGCAAGGAGATTACCAAACAGAAGGCCAACGTCACCTATCAGTCGACGCTGAACACCGTCACCAGCAACGTGACGACCGCCTATTGGAACGTCGTCGCGGCGAGTCTCTCCTTGGAGAGCGCGCAGAATACCCTGCAGTCAGCCCAACAGGCGCTTGAGACGGCCAAAACGAAATATGAGGCAGGAAAAGCGTCCACGCTTGCCGTCAGTCAGGCGGAAGTGACGGAAAGCGACGCGGAATACGCCGTTCTTGTCGCACAACAGACACTGGACAGCGCCCGTACGACGCTTTCCAACCTGATCGGCACCACCGGAGATTGGACGTATGAGGACATGCCGGATGCCATCACGTTGGCGACACTGGACAGTCTGCTTGCCAAACTTCCCCAGACCAACGCCATGAAAAGCTACCAGCTGGCCATTGACACTGCAAACCTGAGCAAGAAGACGACCACGGCAACCTACGTCAGCCCGAGCGTCAACGTCAGCGCCAGCACCAAGTTGGGTGGGACACTGTACAGCACCGCTTCCTCCAATCCTACCTTCGCAGACACCACCTCGGTCTCCGTCACCGTTTCCCTGCCGCTGGACCATTACCTCTCATCGTCCAGCGCCGCGGTTGCGTTGGACAATGCCGAGTATGAGGTGAAGATCGCCACACAGAACTACGCCAACGCCCTTTCGTCACTGCGCTCCTCAGTGACCAGCGCCTATGCGTCGCTCACCCAGGCGACGGCCAACCTGGACAAACTGGGAAAGCATCTGACCCTGGCCCAACAGCAGCTCGAACTGGTCAAAGCCAGTTATGAGGCGGGAAAATCAAGTTATTCGGATTATCAGAGCGCCATGCTCTCCGTGGAGAACGCCAAGCTCTCCATCCTGCAGCAGAAACTCAACTATACCATCGCTTTGTATGATCTCTCCTCGTTGCTGGAGAGTGACATCGCCGCGTTACAGGCGTAAAGGAATACGGAAATGGAAACCAAGAAATCATCTGTCGGAAGCAAAATCGTAACGATTATTCTGTTGGGCATCTGTGTCTACCTGGCAGCCATCATCGGCATGAAGTACACCAGCACCAAGAAAGATTCCCAACAAGGACAGGACATGAATGCCCAGAGTCAGGAGACCAAGACGGTCAATGTCAGTGTGGAGACGCTGCAACCAACCACATTCACCCGCACCTCCACCGTCGGAGCGGAGCTTTCCAGCAGCATGGATACGATTGACCTGTACTCCAGTGAAGTCGCCGGAAAGCTCACCGCACTGAACATCGCCGTCGGCGATGTGATCAAGGCGGGAGATGTGATCGCCACCGTCGATCCTTCCAGCCCGGGAGAACAGTACAAGCCCAGCAACGTCACCGCGCCCATCGGCGGGACGATTTACTCGGTGGACAGCTACGTCGGACAGACCATCACCACCTCCACCGTGCTGGGAACCATAGGATCGGCGGGAGACCTTCAGGTGGTCGTCAATCTCAGCGAGCGGTTCCTGTCCACCGTCAGCGTTGGAATGAAGGCGACATTCACCACCATGGCGTGGCCTGATGAGCCGTTTGACGCGACGATCACCTCGATCAGCCCGAAGATCAACGCCAGCAACCGCACATTCCAGGTGACGCTTTCCATCGACAAGCCGGATCAGCGGTTGAAGGAAGGCATGTACGTCAAACTCAAGTTGATCATCGAACAGGTGGACAACGCCATCGTCGTACCGACCAAGGCGATCAGCACGTACCTGGGCAACTCCGTCGTCTTCATCGCCGATGGCACCACAGCCAAGCGGGTCCAGGTGACACTCGGCTCGGCCAATGACTCGGAGACGGTCATCACCAGTGGCCTTGCCTCAGGCGACAGCCTGATCACCGCCGGTTCGGTGACGGACGGCAGCACCATTGCCGTCGTAGAGGGAGAGAACGAATGAAACTCAGTGAATTATCAGTACGGCGTCCCGTACTGATCACGATGGTGTACGTCATCATCATGGTCATCTGCGCCATGTTCATCTCCAACCTGCAGATATCACTCTATCCGTCGGTATCCATGCCGATCATCTCCGTGATGGTCGACTGCAACGAGGCGGGTCCGGAAGAGATCGAGCAACAGGTGGCCAAGGTGTTGGAAAACAACCTCGGTTCGTTGGAAAACCTCAATACCATATCTTCCACATCCTCGGAAGGCCAGGCGTTCGTCACGCTGGAATTCAACTACGGCACCGACCTGGATGACGCAGAGGACGATGTACAGTCGGAGATCAACACGCTGGTCGGCAGGGATTCGTTCCCCGATTGGGCGGATACGCCTACCATCTTCCGTTTTGACCGGATGAACAACTCGTCGTTCATGCGGCTGGTGATGAGCGGCTCCTCCGACCTTGACCAGTTGAAGGAAATCGCCGAAGACGACGTCTCACCGATGTTGCTTCGTGTCAGTGGGGTCTCCCAGGTGGAAGTCATGGGAACCGGAACGAAGAAGTACGAAGTGAAAGTCGATCCCATCAAGCTTGCCGCCTACGACTTGACGCTGACCAACGTCAAGACGGCGCTTGCCAACGCCAACATCAACGACACCCAAGGGACGATCACCCAGGATTCGATGAACTACACCATCAGCATGGATGAGCGGTTCATGAATCTGGATGACATCCGCCAGACGGTGGTCTCCACCATCGACGGGGCGGACATCACGGTGGATGACATCGCCACGGTGGAATCAGCCCACAGCACCGGCCAGGAACGGTACCTGGATGGGAACCAGGTGATCAACCTGTCCGTCTCCAACGACAGTGACGCCAACAGCACCACCGTCGCCAAGGCGGTCAGGGCAGCGCTCCCTGAGATCAACGCTTCCCTGCCTGACGGCGTGAAGGTGACGATCCAGCGGGATGAGACCACGTTGATCTCCTCCACGTTGAACGAGGTGTACGCCAACGCCATTCGAAGGTATTCTGCTTGCCGCCTTGTTCATCTTCCTGTTCCTTCGCAACATCAAGGCGACGCTGATCATCTCCCTTTCCATGCCGATCTCCATTCTGATCACCCTGATGGTCATGTCCATGGCGGACATCACCGTCAACAGCATGTCGATGAGCGGTTTGATCCTCGGCATCGGCATGATCGTCGACGCGTCCATCATCATTCTGGAGAACACGTACAACTACCGGGAACGGGGCAACAGCCCTGCCGCGTCGGCAATTCTCGGCTCGGAGAACATGACCACCGCCATCATGGCGTCCACGTTGACGACGATCTGTGTCTTCGTGCCGCTGATCATCTTCAAGAACAAACTGGAAATGATCGGCATCATGTTCCAGGATCTGATCTGGACGGTCATCATATCGCTGCTCGCCTCAATGTTCGTCGCCTTCACGCTGGTTCCGGCGTTAAGCGGCTCCATCCTGAAGCTGAACACCCGTGTGCAGAAACCATTGAAATTCCGCCTGCTCCGCTGGATGGATAATGTGGGCATCAAGATTGAGCAGAAGCTGGAAAACGGCTATGCCAACGTGCTGGACTACTTCCTCTCCCACCGGTTCCTGCTGATCATGCTGCTGGTGCTCCTGGTGTTGTTCAGCTTCACCTACGTCACCGGCATCGGCATGAACCTCACCCCGGCGATGAACACCGATGACTCGGTCAACATGTCGCTGACGCTACCTGCCGGCACCAACAACTCCGTCACCAAAACGGAACTGTTCGCCATGCAGACCAAGTTGACGGAAACGCTTCCGGAAGGCTCGTACACCCAGATCATGGTCAACGTTGGAACGAGCAACACGGGAAGTATCAGCATCTCGATGCCGGACATCGAGGAGCAGAAGTATACGGCCAATGATCTGAAGAAGCTGATCAGACCGCTGATGAGCGGTAACCCTGACGCTTCCTGGACGTTCAGCGGCGGTCGTGGACCGGGCAATTCCAGCCCGATCGACGTGACGGTAACCGGCAACGACCTGACCAAGATTGAGAGCGCCACCAAGGAAATCGCCGCGATCATCAACTCCTACGTGCCGGAAGCCACCGATGTGACCACCGACCTGGAGAACGGATCGCCGCGCATCACCATGACGATCGACAAGAAGGTGGCGAACGACCTGGGCGTTTCGATGAGCGCCATCAACACCACCGTCTCCTACGCGCTTACCGGTACGACGGCGACGACGATCTCCACGTTCAACAGCGACACCACCTACAGTCTGGTCGTCATGATGGATGATACCTCCATCACATCGATCAACGAACTGGGAGGCTTGCTTGTCGCCGGAACCAACGGTAACGTGCGGTTGGATACCTTGGCAAGCTTCTCCATCAGCAGCGGACCGTCCACCATCAGCCGTGAGAACAAGAAACGGGTGAACAACGTGACGGCGAAACTGGCTGACGGATATACTGCCAGTGAAGTCCAGGCCAAGGTGGAGAGCGCGCTTGCAGAGCACTTTACCGCCCCTGACGGCGTGGTGGTCGGAAACAATGGTGATATCCGGCAACTTTCCAACTACGGGCCGACGCTGGTGATGATCGTCCTTCTGGCCCTCCTTCTGGTCTTCGCCGTCATGGCAGGGTCAGTTCGAGAGCTTGGTCGATCCGTTCATCATCTTCGCCACTATTCCGCTTCTGTCCATCGGCGTCATCTTCATCCACGTGCTCATGAACCAGAGCTTCAGCCTGTTCTCCGTGGTGGGCATCGTCGCCTTGATCGGTGTGGTCGTCAACAACGGCATCGTGTTGGTCGATTCGATCAACCAGCGGGTGCGCAAGCACGAACCGGTCAGACAAGCCTGTCTGGAATCGGCACGGACTCGTCTCCGCCCGATTCTGATGACCACGCTGACCACCGTCGTCGGCATGATCCCGCTGGCGTTCTTCCCGGGCAGCGGCTCGGAGATGATGCAGCCGATCGCGCTGACGTTCGTCGGAGGATTGCTCACCGGCGCGTTCCTGACGCTGTTCCTCTCCCCGGTGCTGTATTCGATCATCAACACCCGGCGTGAGAAGAAGTACGACGATCCCAGGACACTGGCCAACCAGCTCGCCCTGTTCGACCAGCATCGCAACGATCCCCAGCCGGTCAAACCCGCTGACGAATCGCAGGATACGTGATCTCTTCCAAGCCCCCGCAGTTCGCGGGGGCTTGTTTTGTTTTCCGTTTCGCGCAAGAATCGCCGTATGTCTTCCCTTGTCATCGGCCATCTGTTCGCCCTGACCACCGCGTTCTGTTGGGCGGAGAACGCCCTGATCTGGGGATACTTGGGCAAACGGGTCGGTTCCACCGAGACGGCGCACATCCGGATGTGGATCGCCACTCCAGTGCTGTTCCTCCTCGCCAGGATGATCGACGGACCGGTCCATGCGGACATCCGCACCTGGCTGATCCTCCTTGCCAGCGGATGCTTGGGTTATTTCGTCACCGATGTGGCCGTCTTCCGGGCTTACGTACTGCTGGGAACACGGAAAACCGTCGCCATCCAGACACTCAGTCCGGTCTGCAGCGCCCTGCTCTCATTGGCGCTGTTTGGAGAGCGGCTCTCGTCCCAACAAATCATGGGACTCGCCATAGCCATCACCGGCGTCGCTCTGGTGATCATCCAACAGAAGAAAGAAACCGGGCCAGCGCAGAAATCTGGGATCCTGTTCGCCGTATTCGGTGCCGTCGTCCAAGCGCTTTCCCTGGTGCTCACCAAATACGCGCTCACCTCCTCCGGCGCTCTGACCACCAACATGATCCGTTGTCTTGGTGGGTTGATCAGCCTGTTTCTGTTTTCTCTCTTCCGGAAGAACCTGGTACACGACTTCTCCTCGTACCATTCAAGCGGTCTGTCTCTGTTCCTGCTTTTGGCGCTTGGCTCCCTGTTGGGCCCGATCATCGGCATGAGCAGTGAGATGCAGGCGTTCCGTTTCGCCCCCCTGGGACCGTCACGGCAATCTCCCAGTCAAGCCCGGTGATCCTCCTGATCCAGGAAGGTGTGCTGGGCAGAAAACGAGTGTCGTTCAAAGAAGCAATGTTCACTCTCTGGGCGGTAGGAGGAATCGCCTTGCTGTTCATCGCCGATTAGGATACAGTTGCCCGTATGAATATTCTTTCCGTCGAACGTCTTGCCAAAACCGTCAATGATGTCCCGCTGTTTCATGATGCCAGTTTCGGCTTGGACGAAGGGGAACATGTCGGTCTGGTCGGGCATAACGGAGCGGGGAAATCCACGCTGCTCTCCACGCTCGCCGGCGCCATTTCCCCGGACGAAGGGACCGTCTCCCTGAAGAAGGGAACCGATGTGGTGCTCCTCCCCCAACGGATCACATTCACGGAAGACGAAACGGTCGCTTCCTTCCTGTTCTCCGGAATGGGAAGACGGATCGAACTCCGCAAGGAATATCTCCACGCAGACACAAAAACGATGGCAACATTGGACGAAGAGATGCATGCGCTGGATGGCTGGAATCTGGAGCAGGACTACCAGGCGCTCCTCAGCCAGCTGGGGATGGAGGGCATGGATGACCGTCTTCTTTCCACGCTTTCCGGGGGACAGTTGAAAAAGGTCGCCATCGCACGGGTGCTGGCGGCAAAACCGAACCTGCTGATGCTGGATGAGCCGACCAACCATCTGGACATCGAGACGATCATCTGGTTGCAGGAGTACGTCCGTGCCTCACAGATGACCATCATCATCGTCACCCATGACCGATATTTCCTGGATGAAGTCGCAACCTCCATTTTGGAACTGGATGGGGGACGAGTATTTCTCCATCCCGGCTCATTCGCCGACTATCTGCAACGCCGTGAAGAACGGCTCTCCATGGAAGAGAAGGAGCAGGCGCGGATCAAAACGATCCTCCGCAGGGAATTGGAATGGCTGAAACATGGGCCAAAGGCCAGGACCGGCAAGGACAGCGGCAGGAAGGATCGCATCAAGGAGATGCAGGCGGAGCAACACTCCGTACGGCAGACCGGGCAGAAGGCGTTTGAAAGCATCGATCGACGGTTGGGTAAGAAAGTACTCCGTCTGGAGCACATCACCAAAGCGTACGGCGACCATCTGCTGTTCCGTGATTTCTCCTACGATTTCCTTGCCGGCGAGCGCATTGGGTTGATCGGTCCCAACGGCTGCGGGAAAAGCACGTTGCTTGACATCATCACCGGCGTGGTGAAGCCGGACAGCGGGACGGTGGACGTCGGCGTGAACACCGTGTTCGGTTACTATGACCAGCGGGGACGCAACCTCCCGGAAGCAAAAACCATTACGGAATACATCACCGACATCGCCGAGCGGATCCGGCTCTCCCAGGATGAAGTGGTCTCCCCTGCCCGCTTTCTGGAACTGTTCGGCTTCCCGGAGAAGATGCAGCGTCTTCCCATCGCGCGGCTTTCCGGAGGGGAACGCAGACGACTGTATTTGGTCTCCACGTTGATCACCAACCCCAATTTTCTGCTGTTGGACGAACCGACCAACGACCTGGACCTGGAAACGATGGAAAACCTGGAATCCTATATCCAGGATTTCTCCGGTTGTGCCCTGGTCGTCAGCCATGACCGGGCGTTCCTCGACCAGGCGTGTGACCACCAGTTCATTCTGGGAGACAAAGAGGGCAACGTAATCAACTGGCCGGGAAGCTACACTGACTGGCACGACCAGCAAACCCAATCACAACCAGAACAACCATCAACCACCCAATCGAAACAGCAGAAACGGGAACACCAGGAAAAGAAAGGCCTTTCCTACAAAGAGGCGGAGGAATACCAATCCCTCACCAAGAAGATTGACCAGTTGACCAAGGAACAGCAAACCTTGGAAGCCAGTTTCTCCACCCTCCAGCCCACCGAACTGGGCACCCTGCAGGAACGCACCAAGCGGTACGACCAGAACAAACAGCTTCTTTCCACCATGGAAGACCGTTGGTTGGAACTGGCGGAGAAAGCGGAAGAAACCTAATCTTCCCCAGAACATTTTCCCACGACATTTTCGGTACCAAATACGCGGTTACGAAAAAACCGTACCTTCCTTGCGGTTGGTACGGTTTTCGTGCAGTGAGAGATGGTTATTTGATCTCGTGGATCCACCCTTGTGGCGGTTCGATCCTTCCCATCTGAATTCCGGTGAGCGTGTCGTACAGTTTGGTGATGTACGGACCGGCATGATCCATTCCACTGGGAAGCAGAATGTCTCCGTCCTTGGTATGGACGCTGCCGATCGGGCAGATCACCGCGGCGGTACCGCAGACACCGGCTTCGGCGAAATCCTTCAGCTCGGTGAATTTGACCGGCCGTTCTTCCACCGGCATGTGCAGGTAGTGCTCTGCGACGTACTCGATGCTCCTTCGCGTTACGGACGGCAGGATCGACGGGCTCTTCGGAGTGACCAGTTTTCCATCCTTGGTGATGAACACGAAGTTTGCTCCACCGGTTTCCTCGATATAGGTCCGGGTTGCGGCATCAAGGAACATGTTTTCATTGAACCCAAGTTTGTGGGCCAACGTACCGGCGTACAGGCTCATCGCATAGTTCAATCCTGCTTTGATGTGTCCGGTGCCATGCGGCGCGGCACGATCGTAATCGGAGACCATCAGGCGGATCGGTTTCACACCGCCCTTGAAATACGGCCCGACCGGCGTGCAGAACATCCGGAATTGATACTCAGGAGCCGGAGCGACACCAATGACCGGACCGGAACCGAACATCACCGGGCGTACGTAGAGCGTCGCGCCGCTGCCATACGGAGGTACCCATGAGAGATTCGCTTTGACCACTTGGTCAAGCGCTTCCATGAAACGATCTTCCGGGAAGGTGGGGATCAACAGTCGGTTGCAGCTGTCCTGCAGCCGCTTGGCGTTGAGATCCGGACGGAACGTCACCGTTCTTCCATCCTCCGTGGTGTACGCCTTCAGCCCTTCAAAGCAGGACTGTGAGTACTGCAACACACCCGCGCATTCGTTGATCATGAAATCGGCATCCTTTGTCAGGCCGCCTTTGTCCCATGCCCCATCCTTCCAGTCAGAGACATAGCGATAGTCGGTCTTGATGTAGCTGAATCCTAAATTCGCCCAATCAATCGCTTTCTTTTCCATAGAAAAAACCTTCCTTGCAATGAACAATTCGATTGTAGCAACATGGGCATATTATTGCTAGTACATATGCAATCTTTTGTGTTTTTATGCAATTCTTATGAGGCGGAATCGACCAGGCGACGATAGTAGCCGGCCAACGCGGTTTCGTAGTACGGGAACACATAGATTCCGGCGATACCACAGGTGACCGCCACCAGCAACCACCAGGGCAGGAAGGAAAGCTGGAAGACGAAATACTCCCACTTGTGCCCCTGCATCAGGCGCCGGCTCTCCGTGATGGCGGCGCTTCCCCGCAGTTCCGGACGCTCGGCCATCAAGAAATAGGATTGGCTGTATGAGATGGCTTTGATGATCCCCGGCACCACACACAGGAGCGACCAGAGGATCAAATAGACGGACAGAAGCAGATTGAACCACACCACCCTTCCAAAATCCGAGAACCCATCGAACAAGGTACGCACTTTGATGGGTTGCCCCTGGTGGGTGTCCAGGTACACATAGGTAAGACCCAGCAATAAGGGTGGATTGAGCAACAGCATACCCACCAGATCAAGCGGGATGGCGGGAAACCACAGGAATGTGTCTTCCCATGGCGGAGTGTTCTGGCTGGTCAGAACCAGCCGGATGGCACCATACACCAGCGAAACAACAAACAATTTTCCGATATGCCCCTTGATTCGCATTCTGGCTTCCTGCTTAACAGCGCTGCGCCATCCTGTGTTTCCCATGGTTTCTCCTTTGAACAAGAAATCCCCCCGGAAACCCGGGGGGAACAACACTGCGAAGATTAGAACTGGTACGTAAGTCCGACAGAGACCGTACCACGTGTCTGCGCGAGACTGCTGCCAGCGAAGCCAAGCTTCACGCCCGCTTCGGCAAACACCCCAAGGTTGTCGGTGAAGTCATACTTCACACCGGCATATCCACCGAGGCTGAACAGGACGGAATTGGTTCCTTCCGGAACGAACTCAGCTCCGACGAGCAATCCGCCATACAGATACTTCCCAGCGTAACCGACCGTTGCTGCCAACGGGATGCTATTGGCGTTCCCGTTAAGTCCGAAGCCGTATCCGGTATCAAGCCCGAAATACAGACCACTGGAGAGTTTGTATCCCAGTCTCAGTCCCACACCGATCTGCGGGAATCCTTCGCTGCCATACACACCGTACCCGCCCAAGCCAATGACGAAATTCGATGTCGTGGCAGGAGTTTCCGCCTTCGGGGCTTCCGCGACCACCACAGGAGCGGCAACAGGAGCTTCCGCCTTCGGGGCTTCCGCGACCGGTTTGGGTTCTTCAGCCTTCGGAGCTGCGGCAACCGCAACCGGTTTGGTCACGTTGACGCCTTCCGGTCCGGCAGTGACAAGCGTGCCATCGCTGAAGGAGATCTTCCGCACACCATTCTCTTCGCTGTAGCCCGTAGCCGCGGCGGTGATCACCTGTCCATCGGCAACGAAGCCCTGCGGTCCGTATTCCAGACCATCAGCCAGCGTGAGGCGGGCAACCGATCCATCCTTCGCGATGACGGCTTTCATGCCATCGGCGTAGGCGATCGTCTTGCTTCCATCAGCAGCCAGCGAGAAACCGGTGATCGCAGAGGAACTCACATCCAATCCCTGATATCTGGTATGGACGCCGTTCTCATCCGCCGCAATCTCAGCGCCGGAAGCGAACATCACATCCACGATGGAGTCACCCTTGGTGTAGACCATCATGCCATCATCGAAGGAGAGCAACCGCTCATCACCCTGCGTCTGGAAACCGTTGACGGCAGCCTTGGTGACCACGATTCCACGATAGCTGGTTTCCCAACCATCCGGGGATGTCGCGATGGTGATGCCGTTGGGAGAAGCGATGTTCACCCAACCGGATTTCTGTACCGTCAGGACAACGCCATCCGCATACGTGACCTTCTGGGAACCATCAGACGCTTTGGCATATCCGACGATCGCGGATTCGCTGATCGCCGTATTGCCATAGAACGTTCCAACCCATGAGCCATCGGTGGCAAACACCAGACCGTTGGGAAGCGCATAGGCGAGATTCCCTTCCGGCATGACGATCAACACGGACTGATCACCGTACAGCAACGCCAGACTGCCATCCGCTTCACCCGCGAACTGCTGTACCGGCGTGTCGTTGACCACCACACCCGCGATGGAAGTCTGCATGTCATCCAGCGCGTTGATCTGCACCTTCAACGAATTGGGCAGGGAGACCGTCGTCACACCCGTAGCGGCGACATCAACCTTCATACCGTTTTCGTAGGCAAGATGTTTGGCGCCCGATGCATCGGCAGCGTATCCGGTGATCGCGACCGTCGAGACCACCTGTCCCGCGAACGAAGTTGCCATACCATCTTTGGTGAAGGCAACCGCCATTCCGTTGGGAAGCTCCACGTTGCCAAATCCAGCCTGGTCAACCGAAGCGACCATGCCATCAGCATAGGTGACGCTCTTCGTTCCGTTGCTCGCCGAGAACTTGGTGATCGGCTGGTCGGAAACAACCACCGATCCGTAGGTCGTCAGTGTTCCGGTCTTGGTGAACGCAACCTTCACCCCGTTGGGAAGCGCGATCGTCGCGTATCCCGCTTTGTCGACGGAAACAACAGTGCCATCCTTGTAGGTCAGCACACGCGTTCCATCCGCACCACTCTTGAATCCGAGAATCGGCTGGTCCGTCACTACAAAGCCGGCGAACGAGGTCTTCATGCTGCCGTTTTTGGCGACTGCCACCGTGATGCCGTTTGCCGCGGTATAGGTGGTCGTACCATCAGAAGCCGTCGTAACCTTGACATCATCCCCATAAGAGACCGCAGGTGCCTGGGCCTTGACAGGTGCTGGTGCCGGAGCCGGTTTCGGTGCCGGAGCGGTTACCGTCGCTGTGCCGGACGCATCCACAGAGAGCACCGTTCCATCGGCGAAGCCAACCTTCCGCACTCCGTTGGAACTGGCCGCGTACGCGCTGATCGGAGCGGTCGTTACCGTCTTGCCACCTTCGGTAGTGACCGTACCAGACTTGGTGAACGCGACGCTCACGCCGTTTTTCAGATTTACCGTAGCGAAGCCCTTGGCATCCACCACAACCGACGTTCCATCGGCATAGGAGACGGTCCGGGAACCATCAGATCCAAGCTGGTAGCCGGCGATGGCCGCAGTGGTCAGCGGTTGGCCAAGGAACGAGGTGACCTCGCCCTGTTTGGTGAACGCGACCGTCATGCCATTGCCCAGATCCACCGTACCAAAGCCATTGGCGTCAATGGCAACAGAGGTGCCATCCGCATACCCAATGGTACGGGAACCATCTTTCTTCACCGCATACAGCGTGATGCCCGCGTTGGTGATCGGAAGTCCTTCATACGAAGTGGTCATTCCGCTTGCCGTGAAGGCGACGCTGACGCCATTGCCCAAGCTCACCGTAGCGAACCCTTTGGGATCGACGACCACGGACGAACCATCAGCATAGGCGACTTTGCGGGAACCATCAGAAAGCGTCTCGTAGGACACGATTGCTGCTTTGCTCACCGGCTGGCCGAGATAGGACGTCACCATGCCATCTTGGGTGAACGCAACCGTCATACCGTTACCGACATCCACCGTGGCGAACCCTTTGGCGTCAACCGCAACGGAAGAACCATCGGCATATCCGATGCGCTTGGCACCGTCTTTACTGGAAGAGAAAGAAATGATATCAGCCGTGGAGACCACCTGGCCGCCATACAGCGTGTTCGTTCCCTTGGCGGTAAACGCCACACTCAGGCCATTGCCCAAGGCAATCGTGGCATATCCCGCTTTGTCCACGGAAACAACCGTACCATCCTGGTAGGTCAGCACTCGGGAGCCATCAGCGGCTTTGGAGAACGAAACAATCGTCTCATCCGTCAACGGGACTCCGGCGAACGAGGTCTTCATGCTGCCGTCTTTCGCCACCACAACCGTCAGCCCATTCTGGGCGGTATACGTCGTGGACCCATCCGATGCCGTGGCAACCGCCACATCCTCACCGTAGGGTTTCGGGGCTTCCACCGGAGCAGGAGCCGGGGTCTCTGCTTTTGCGGGTGCCGGAGCCGGAGCCTCAGCCTTTGCTGGCGCTGGCGCTGGTGCCGGTGTCTCTACCTTTGCCGGGGCAGGAGCTGGTTTCGCTTCTTCCGTCTTCGCAGGAGAGGTCACCACAACGGGTTGTTCCGCTACGGTCGGCACTTGCTTCTTCGAGCAGGAAGCCAAAATGATGATAATCAACACCACAACCGCGACAATGACCCAAATCAGCCATTTGGGGAATTTGCCCGATTTCTTACCGTCTCCCGTTCCTCCGCCTCCTGTAGCAGACGCTGCAGGAGCCTCCTGTTTCGCAACCGCCGGTTTCTGTGTTACTTCCGCCGGTTTCTTCTGCTCATCGTCCATTGGTACCTTCTTTCCTTCTGCCATTGTTTCCTTCTTTGCGGTCGGCGCCTTCAGCGTCTTGGCCGCACCCTTTTTATCAGACACCCTGGCCTGCCCTGCAGGTTCAGGAGTCTTATCCATGTGTACAGAGGAACCAGTCACCTTCGGTTCCGGTGCTGATTCAGGACGAGCCATACCGTCAATGGCGGTACGTTCCGTCGTGTAATACCCAGCTTTGGCGTTGACCAACGCTTTCAGTTCCGAGATGTTGTCATCAAGGTTCGGGTCAATATCGTTGAGACGGGGTTGCTTGCGGAATGCCGTGGGTTTGTCCAGCTTCCACGTAGCGACCGCCTCAAGCTCATCACAGACCCGTTCCAACGGAACAGCGGTCTGTGTGGTGATGGTCAGTTGCTTCTGGATGGCGTCACGCTCAGCTCGGAGCGCTTTTCGCTTCTCATTGTACTGGGCTTTCAGGGCATCATCGGCCCCAGATGGGGTTTTCGCCGCTTTGATCTCCCCAAGTTTCGCATCCAACGCCTGTTGCTGTGACTGGAGTTCAAGATAGCTCTTATCATACGCCTTGGCGCTTTGTCGGGCCTGATACAACAACTGCTGGACAGTGATGTGTTGGATCCGGTGATAGATTTCCCGGACGGATTCCGTCCCCATCGAAGCCTCATCCAGATCGGGCACGACTTCGGGTTCCGGAGCGATTTCCGGCCGTTCCATTTCCTCGGCAGCCTTTGCCTCGTCCTGTACAACCGGTTTCTCCACCGTATCCTCCACTTCAGGCCGTGCAAATGGCTGCTTCGGTTCCTGGGAAGGAGCTGGCTCGGTTGGCTTGATGCTGACGACGGACTTGCTCCGGGGAGAAGATGCAGCAGCCGCCTGTTTGTTCTTTTTTTCCGCAATCTCCGCCTTCAGCCGTGCCTCAAGCAAAGCCTTTGCTTTGGCGTCACTCATCACCTTCACAGGTGATTCTTTGGGCGCAAGGTTTGTCCGCCCTTGTACACCAGCATTCTTCTTCACTGGAGCCGTTCTCCGGACTGAACGACATTTGTACCGTTTGCTCGACATGCATCTCCTCCTGACTCTGGATACAGAACCCTTAGTTTGATGATGGAACTGCTTTCCCTCGTTGTCAAGGAAAAGAGCCCAAAAGCCACAAAATGGATGACGTATTGGCAGATTTTTCATCACTTCCTTTGTTTCTTGTGGTTCTTTTTCCCCTATGCTATAGTACTTTCTATGCAAGTCGTGATTTTGGGCGCAGGACGGCGTGGCATGCGTCTTGCCAGGCATCTCATCGAAGAAAAAAAAGATGTCACGTTTATTGACACCAATCCGGACCGATGCAACCAGGCTTCCGCCAAGTTGGATTGCCTTGCCGTCAACGGAAGCGGAACCAATCCCGATGTCCTTCGGGAAGCAGGCTGTGAAGTCGCTGACATCTTCATCGCGCTTACCGACAGCGATGAAGTAAACCTGGTCTCCTGCGCATTGGTTTCCAGCCAATTCAAGATTCCCCGCACCGTGGCGGCGATCCGCAGCATGAGTTATTCCGGCACGGAACTCACCGCTCCGCTTCTGGGGATCAACTACATCGTCAACCCGTTTGAGGAAGTTTCCAAACTGATCTCCGACATCGTCCAGAGCGGAGTGTTTCTGAACAGCTCCACCTTTCCCCATACCCCGTTTGTCCTCTGTTCCCTTCCGGTGACCAAGGGATCCCCTGCGGTAGGATTGATGCTCAGCCAGATTCGCACCAAGTTCCAAACGGAGTTCGTGCTTTCGGGAATCCAGCGGGGAAAGGAAACGTTTCTTCCTTCCGGCGGAACCACCATCCAGGAAGGGGATTCCCTTGCCGTGGTGACGTTCAAGGACAAAATGGCCGACTTGTTGGATGAATTTGACGCCACCATGCAACGACCCAAACACATCTGCATCGTGGGCGCAGGCCGGATATCCCGGTTCATGATGGACCGCTTCACGCCCTCCAGCCGCAAGCACATCACCGTCATCGACTACGACGAGGAGAAATGCGAACACTTTGCCCAGATGTTCCCCGAGGTGCTGGTGATCAAAGCGGACATCACTGAGGAATCCATCTGGGAAGACGAGCGCCTTTCTTCGTATGATCTGTTGATCGCCCTGACGGACAAGGATGAGCTGAACATCATCACCTCGACCTACGCCAAACGCATGGGGACCAGCCATTCCGTCGCGCTGGTCAAAACCAACCCCAACTACGCCATCCTGGCCCGTCACATGGACATCGACACCGTCGTCTCCACCTCAGAGGTCACCGTCGATACGTTGATGCGCTACATCCGGGGCGAGAACATCGCCAGCATCCACTCTTTGTTCGACGGGGCCATTGAAGTCTCCGAATACAAGCTTCTGGAAGGCAACGAGTTGCTGGGCAAGCAACTGAAGGACGTCTCCTTGAGCGGCAAGGTCATCGTCACCGGCGTGACGGACAAAGACGGGAAAAGCTTTTTGGCCAATGGTTCCTACACCTTTGCCGAAGGGGATTCCGTCCTGGTCGCCACGGAACACGGGCATGTGGATTTCGCCCAAAGGTTGTTCACGTGAATCTCAAGCAGGACTGCAAATTGTTGGCTGTCATCCAGCTGTTTTTGGGAATCCTGATGGGAATCCCCACCTATCTTGCATGGCGGTATGGAGAGACGGAAGCGCTTCAGGCGTTTCTCACCACGCTTGCCATCCAGGGGGCCGTCTCCATTGTGGTGCTTCTCCTTACCTGGAGAACCAAATCCACCTATATGGGCACCAATGACGGCCTGTTTTTCGTCACCTTCACCTGGGTCATCGGCACGGCATTCTCAGCTCTTCCGTTGTTCCTTTCCCACTGCTACCCTACCTATACCGATGCCTACTTCGAGACGATGAGCGGATTCACCACCACCGGAGCGACGGTGTTGACCTCCATTGAGGACAAACCGCTTTCCATCCTGTTCTGGCGCTCGATGACCAACTGGCTGGGAGGCATGGGCATCGTCGTTTTGTTCGTCGCGTTCCTTCCGATGCTGGGCGTCACCGGCACGATCCTGGTCAATTCGGAATCCGTCGGTCCGACCAAGGACAAACTGACACCGAAGATCGGACAGACCGCGTTGATCCTCTGGAGCCTGTACATCGGCCTGTCCGCCCTCGAAGTGGGCATTTTGCTCCTTACCGGCATCAGTCTGTACGACGCGGTGACCATCACGTTCTCGTCCATTTCCGCCGCGGGATTCAGCGTGAAGAACGCCAGCATCGGTGGATACGGCAAGACATCGGTGGAGATCATCGTGACGGTGTTCATGTTGATCGCCGGCACCAACTTCTCCCTGTACTACAAGGTGATCCGTGGCAAGTTCCGCCAAGTGCTTCATGATGGCGAACTGCAATGGTATCTGGGCATTTTCGCATTGGCCTCCTTGATTTCCGCGGGATTCCTCGTTGGAAACCATGTGTACGCAAATTTCTTCACCGCGCTCAAGTATTCCACGTTCCAGTCGGCATCCATCATGACGACGACGGGATTTTCCACCGCCAACTATCAGAACTGGCCTCAGGTCAGCCAGATGCTGCTGTTCCTGCTGTTCTTTGTCGGTGGCTGCGCGGGTTCGACCGGTGGCGGCATCAAAGTCATTCGGGTGCGGGCGCTTCTCACCCTGGGGAGAAACACCATCACCCGTCGGCTGCATCCCAATGCCGTCATCACCAACAAGGTGGGCGATGATGTCTTCACCGACCGCATCATGATGGAAATCGCTGGATTCGTCGGCATGTACATGGCCAGCGGTTTGATCGGAGCCGTCGTCCTTTCCATCTCTGGAGCCGATTTCGCAACCGCCATCTCCGGCAGTTTCCTCTGCTTGGGAAACATTGGCATCGGCTTTGGAACGGTGGGACCGACCGGCAACTTCTCCGCCTTCCCCGCAGTGACCAAATGGATTCTCGCGTTTCTGATGCTCGCAGGTCGTCTTGAGCTGTACACCGTATACGCATTGTTCTCCTCCGAATTCTGGCGCAACCGTTCCAGTTGGATCACCGGTTTGGAACGCAACGAAAAGCAAAAAGCACGAACACGAAAGAAGAGCGAAAGCAGACTTGCCTGAAGAAAACGGTTGCAACCCGGCTCCCGTTTTCGCATACTTGAGTCATGAACATCACACTCTCCATCACCAACGGCGAGACAATCCGCGCCGAACAATCCGGAACCGGAGAAATCTGGCTCGTCTCCCAAGAAGCCTACCAGCCTGGGGACGTCATTCGTTTCACTACCGACCAGGAAGGGTTCTATCTTCTCCGGCTGGAGGAAACGCTTGGGCCTGTTCTGGTCTATGCCCATGCGGGGGCGTTCACCCTTTCCGTCCCGTTTGACGAAAAGAAAATCTGCTACAATCCCACCGCATTCACCGGGGATATCCATTATCTGTCGGCCCGGCCAGCAGAACCGTGGGAGACAGAAGGCCTGCGTGATCTCTCGTACAATCCACTGGACTGCCATGAGAACCGCTCGCTGTTCCCCCACGCGTCGGCCAATGTGGAAACCCGAGGGGAATCGGTGTTCGCCGCTCGCAACGCCATCGATGGCGTGGTGGCCAACCACAGCCATGGGGCGTGGCCGTACGCCAGCTGGGGCATCAACCGGGATCCCGACGCTGCGTTGACGCTGGACTTCGGACGAACGGTGGAAATCCATCAGATCGTTCTGTACCTCCGCGCTGATTTTCCCCATGATGCCTGGTGGAAGGAAGCCAAGGTAACCTTTGATGAAACAACGACGCTCACCCTCCCGTTGGTGAAATCCGATCGGGCGCAGGAATTTCCCCTGCAGCCGACCGTGGCGAAAAAGCTCGTCCTGCATGACCTGGTCAAAGCGGACGACCCGTCCCCATTCCCTGCCCTTACCCAGATCCGGGTGATCGGAAGGGAAACCCACTGAGCGGATGAAGTTCTGGAAACGGCTGCGGAACGCGTTCCGCAAAGATACCCTGTTCACCGATGAGGGAAACCTGGACAAGACCCAGCTTTTGGTCAGCACCATCGTCCTCTCGTTGATCACCTTCGGCCTGATCGCCCTGGGCATCCGGCTGATGCGCACCACCAAGGTACAGCAATATCCGTTCATGCCCAAGCTGTACGAGGTGATGGGCTACCGCGGGGTTGCGCTGTTCGTCTATCTGGTGGATACGTTCATCGTTCCGCTGACGGTGGACGTCGTCTGGCCGTTCGTCGTCTCCTGGCCTGCGTGGAAAGCGATTTTGATCATGGGCATCCCATCGGCATTGGGCGGGTTTTCCGGCTACGGCATCGGCCGGTTGATCCACCTGATCCCCAACATCCGTTCCTGGACGGAGACACACATCCAAGGAAAGAACGGGAAATTGATCCAACAGTACGGGGCGTTCGGTGTCTTCCTTGGCGGGCTCACCCCGATCCCGTTCACCACCGTCTGCTGGCTTGCCGGCATTTTTCGCATTGACGCCAAGCGGGTGTTGGCCGCCTGTTTCGTCTCCCGGCTCCTGAGGATGGCGCTCTACTACATCTTCGTCATCCTGGCCACCTGAAGAACGGAAAAAATCTCTGGGGAGACTAGACACGTCTCTTGTTTTCCTTTATCATACCTCTTGCTGTTTCAAGCAATCGGGCGCGTAACTCAGTGGGAGAGTGTCACCTTGACATGGTGGAAGTCGTTGGTTCAACCCCAATCGCGCCCAACCAAGGCAACTTGTTTGCATCAAAGCAAAGAGGTTGCCTTTTTTGTATCCTCTGATACGGATAGGGACAAGGGTGTAACACGCCGTTCTGGCAAGCAACAGAAGCCACACCTTTGTCCCCTTTTGCCACAGAAAACACGATACCACGGGAACATCTCACGATTTCCCATCACAGGCCACCACACCTTATCGCTTCTTTGGATCCAATCCTCCTGATCGTTTTCTTTCCTCTTGCAGAAGGGATCCTTGTTCCTTCCTTGACTTTCTCACTAATTAGTGATATATTGCGTGCATGGAAACGGCGAAAGAAGCGATATGGGACAACCGACTTGCACTCTCCACCTTGGTGGCGTTCAGCCGCGCGGAACATGTGATCCACGAGCAGGAAATGAAAACCATCAAGGAGAGCGGATTGACCCTGATGCAGTTCGCCGTATTGGAGGCACTGTTCAACAAAGGACCATTGAAGATCTGCCAGGTCATCGACAAGCTGCTCACCACTTCGGGAAACATCACCGTGGTGGTGAAGAACCTGGAGCGGGATGGACTGATCCGCAAGGAGCAGGATCCAAACGACAAACGGGCGTGCAGGATTGCCCTGACCGATGCGGGACGAGTTCGGATGGAACGGGTACTCCCCGCCCATTACGAGCACATCGGACAAATCTTCAGCGTACTCTCCGACGAAGAGTTGGTGACGTTGAGGAACATCCTGAAGAAATTCAAGGAGTAAGCATATGGAACGAAAAATCATCAATCAGGTACGGGGGTTCAGAACGGAAGACGGAGCGGGCGTCAGCCTGGTCCGTGTATTGGGTGGCTCGACGGTCAAGTCGTATGACCCGATCTTGATGCTGGACTCATTCGACAGCACCAATCCGGATGACTATACGGCAGGTTTCCCCATGCATCCCCACCGTGGCATCGAGACGATCAGCTACGTGTATCGCGGCAAGATGGTCCACATCGACAGCCTGGGAAACAAGGACGCCATCAGTGACGGCGAGGTGCAGTGGATGACTGCGGGATCGGGCATTCTCCACGAAGAGCAGGTACCTGCCGCCGATCGGCTTCTCGGTGTACAGCTCTGGCTGAACCTTCCCAAGAAGGACAAGATGGTCCCTCCTGCCTACCACAGCATCAAAAAGGACGCCATCAAGGAGTTCCAGATCCCCGGCGGTTTCCTCCGGCTTCTTGCCGGCTCCTACCAAGGGGAACAAGGACATCAAGGAAAGTATCTCCCGCTGGACTACTATGACATCCACCTTCAGGCGAACGCGTCCCTCACGCTGAAGACGGACCACGACCGCTCGGTGATGGTCTTCTCCCTTCTGGGGAACCCCATCGTTGCGGGAGAAAAGGTTCGTGAGAAGACGGCGGTCAAGCTCTCTGACGGCGATGAACTGACCATCCAGAGCGGTGATGAGCCGGTACAGGTGCTGTTTATGAGTTCCGTACGGCTGAATGAGCCGGTCGTCTGGGGCGGCCCGATCGTGATGAACACCCGGGAGGAACTCAACGAGGCGTTCGATGACCTGAACCGCGGGACGTTCCTCCGCGACAAGATGGTGTACGACCAGGAATGACCTTCTCCCAGGTGTACGCCGTCGTACGTGGCATTCCGCGGGGCATGGTCGCCAGCTATGGGGATGTGGCCCTTCTTGGCCGGCACGCCCCACGGTGCCCACGCCGTCGGTTTCGCCATGCGTTGTTGCCATGACAAGACCGTCCCCTGCCACCGTGTGGTGAAAGGGGACGGTTCCCTTTCGGAGAGTTTCGACCTGTTTGGCGGCGCAGAAGCCCAGCGGGCATTGCTCAGATCGGAAGGGGTTTCCTTCCTACCCGATGGCAGGGTGGACATGGCTCGGTGCCGCTATCGGGGATGATTGCCCCTTTTCCTTCAAAGACGTATCTTCAGGATGGGAGGAGCACCATGGAAACCAAACGAACCATCTATCTGGCCGGCGGGTGTTTCTGGGGCATGGAGAAACTGATGCGGTCCCTGTATGGGGTGATCGATGTGACCAGCGGATACGCCAACGGAACCGGGGAAGCGGACGCTTCCTACCCCATCGTCTGCACCGGGACGACGGGATTCCGGGAAACGGTCCGCGTTACGTATGATCCCGCAAAAACCAACATCGACAACCTGCTTTCCGCCTTCTTCACCGTCATCGACCCCACGGCGGTCAACCGCCAAGGCAACGACCAGGGGACGCAGTACCAAAGTGGAATCTACTGGGCGGATGACGCAACCAAAGAAGAAGTGCTGAACATCTCCGAAAAATATCGGAAACAGATCCCCGGCTTCGCCGTGGAGATCAAACCGCTGTCCAACTTCTTTTCCGCCGAGGAATATCACCAGCACTATCTGGACAAGCATCCAGACGGCTACTGTCATATTCCCCGCAATCTGATCGCACGGCTTTCCGAAGAAAGCAGGAACCAAGCTACCAGCGCCCGAGATCCTGAATCCCTGAAGGAAACTCTTTCTCCGATGGCCTACCACGTCACCCAGGAGGAAGGCACGGAACCACCGTTCTCCAGTCCCCTGTGGGACGCGACGGAGCCGGGATTGTACGTGGATGTCACCACCGGAGTGCCGCTGTTCACCTCCCGTGACAAATACCACTCCTCCTGTGGTTGGCCGAGTTTCACCAAGCCGGTCCAACAGGACGCAGTGGTTGAGAAGGAGGACGACCGTTTTGGAATGATCCGCACCGAAGTGCGCAGCGCCAGGGGAAACGCCCATCTGGGGCATGTGTTCCAGGATGATCCCGAATCCCCCACCGGCGTACGCTACTGTATCAACGGCGCGGCGCTCCGCTTCATTCCGGTGGACAAGCTGGAAGAAAAAGGATACGGACGTTACCGCTCGCTGTTCTCCTGATGGACCCTGCCTTCGACGATGGACAACGTCCGGGTGCAGTAGCGGCGCACCTCTTCCGGATCGTGGGAGACGAACAACACGGGACCGGCGAAGTGTCGTAGCAGTCCGTTGAGGTGCTGGTCGATCTCCTGTTTTGATTCATGGTCCAACGCGGAAAACGGTTCATCCAGCATGAGAAGATCCGGCTGGCTGGCCAGCATGCGAGCCAGCGCCACCCGCTGTTGCTGGCCACCGGACAGCTCTCGAGGCAGACGACCACGGTAGGCATCAATCCCCATCAGGGACAACTTGTCCACCGCCTGTTGTTTCCGTGCGTGTTTGTCACGATCCTTGATGCCACACATCACATTCTCCAGCACTGTCATGGCGGGAAACAATGCGTAGGACTGAAAAAGAAGCCCGACGTTCCGCTCCCGTACCGGGAGGTTCACTCCCGCCTGGGAATCGAACAGCACGTGCTCCCCGATCCTGATGCTCCCCTCTTCCGGTGTGATGATGCCGGCGATGGTTCGGAGCGTCAGGCTTTTGCCGTTTCCGCTCCGACCAAGCAACCCAAGCACTTCTCCTTCACCGACATGGAACGACACATCCAGATGAAACGTCCCTACCGTCTCGGCAAAGCGGACCTCCAGATCGTTCATGCGTCCCCCTTGGAAAGACGGGACATCAGGGCAAGCGAGGCGGCGCTGACCAACGTGATGACCCCCACCCAGATCCACGCGGTACGCATATCCCCACCGACGGTGGAGAAATAGATGGCCATCGGGATGGTCTGCGTACGGCCCGGGATGTTGCCCGCCACCATCATCGTGGCGCCGAATTCCCCCAACGAGCGGGCGAACGCCAGGGCGGCTCCCGCCGCAATGCCTGGCCACGCTTCCGGCACAAGGATTTTCCACAGGATTCTTCGTTCACTGAAGCCCAGCGTCCGAGCCGCCCAGATGTGGTCGGGATCGACCTGCTTCATCGCGCCTTTCGCGGCCCGGTACATCAACGGGAAGGCAACCACCGTAGCGGAGAGCACCGTCGCCTGCCAGGAGAAAATCACCGTAGTGCCGGTCAGTTTCCCAATGGGACCGTTCCTGCCGAACAGCACCAAAAGGAAGAAACCGGTGACCGTAGGAGGCAGGACCATGGGAAGCGTCAGGATGGTGTCCAGAAGCCAGGCACGCTTTCCGGTAAGCCCCATCGCTTTGTGGGCGCAGAGCAACCCGGCGACGAACTCAATGGCCGTCGCCAGGAGCGAAGCACGCAGTGACACCCACAGCGGAGAGACGTCGAACATCAGATCACCGTAAAGCCGTACTTGGCGAATACTTCTTTGGACGACTCACTGAACAGGAACGAGAGGAAATCCTTCGCCACGTCAGGATGTTTGGAATCCTTCAGCACACCGACCGGGTAGATCACCTTCTTGTGGCTCCCCTCAGGCGCAACCGCCGTAATGGTCACGTTGGGGGAAATCTTGGCGTCCGTCTCATACACCAGACCGGCCTGTACGTTGCCCGTCTCCACCCAGGAAAGCACTTCCCGTACATCCTTGGCGTAGACCAGCTTGTCCTTCACCGCATCCAAAAGACCCAACGACCGGAACGCCTCATCGGCATACTGGCCGGCGGGAACCGATTTGGGATCCCCGACGGCGATCCGCTTCACACCGGCATTCGCGAGATCCTGGAGCGATGCGATCGGCGTTGTCCCTTTGGGGACGATCAACACCAGCTTGTTCTCCAGCAGGTCCTGGATGGTGGCGTCGTCCATCAACCCTTTGTCCTTCAACGCCTGCATCTGCTTGGCGCCGGCGGAAAAGAAGATATCCGCGGGAGCTCCCTGCTCGATCTGCTGCTGAAGCGCCCCGGATGAACCGTAGTTGGCCTTCACCGTCACCAGCGGATGCGCTGCCGTATACGCGCTTTTCAGCTCGTTCATGCAGTCCGTCAGGCTCGCTGCGGCGGAGATCAGAATCTCCACCGGCTCCCCCGCCGACTCCGTCTGCCCCTGGGCGGCAAGCGCCATACACAGGAAAATCGCCACCCCCACCATCACCATTTTTTTCATGTTTGACTCCTATAAAAAGTCAACAGTAAAGTTAGGAAACTGCTAACCTTTGTTTGTTTTACTATAGGAGCTGTCAAGTCAAGCCCCTATGACCTCCTCGACGGTGAACAGACACTTGTCCCTCACCATCAAGGCTGGATTGAACGGTTCCCTGTTGTGGAGCATGGCAAAGATGATTCTCGCCAATTTCCTGGTCGTTGCAATGATTGACTTGCCGGAACCCTTGCCCGTCTTCATTGCCCGGTAATCGGTCATCAGCCTCCATTCACCGGTTATCTTGGAGAGCCGTATCATGCCCATTGTGGCCTGCACGAGTGCTGTTCTCAGCTCCTGCGGGCCGTGCTTGGTTATCCTGCCCATGTGCACCGTCTCGTTGGAGTTGTGCACCGAGGGCACGATGCCCACGTACGAGGCGAACCGCTTGAAATCCCCGCAGAACCTCTTGTCCAGGTCCTTGGTGTAGGCGGCGATTGCGCTGGCCGTCAGGAACCCGACACCCGGGATGGTCATCAGCAGCTGCACATCCTCGTCGTCCCTGGTCATCTCCCGAAGGCGCTTCTCCAGGACCTTGATTTGCTCCTGCACACCTTCTATAATGCCAAGTATCACCTCGAGTGATGCGGCGGCCTCTGTAAAACCTTGATCCGCGAGATCTTTAACCAGGGCCTGCCGCTTTTTATTGCTCTGCAGCTGGGCTGCCTTGGTCGTGATCCCGTAGCCGAGCAGCATCCCGTGGATCTGGTTCTTCATCTTCACCGTGCTGCTCACCAAAAGGCTCCTGCACTTGATCATCCTCCTGAGCTCCTCGCTGCTCTGGTCCGCCAGGTGGCTTTCCGGCAGCATGTCCTTGCCCAGGTAGTAGGCCAGCGTTGCAGCATCCCCTCTGTCGTTCTTCTTGGTGCTCTGGCTGATCACCTTGAACTTGTTGGTGTTCACCACAACCACGGAGAACCCCTCGCCTTCCATCCGGTTCTTGAAGTACCGTGCATTGCCGGTGGTCTCCACCGCCATGGCGACCGAGCATCCCCGCTCGTCCTCCCACTCATGCATCCTCTGCACAAATGCCTGGTAGCCCTCCGTCGTGGTCCGGTACATCCCTTCCTGCAACAGCTCCCCGTCCTCTCCCATCACACAGATGGTGAGCTGGCTCTTGTGCAGGTCGACCCCTACGCTCAACTGTTCAATCTTCTCTTCTCGCTGCTTGTTGCCCATCTCAAGGCCTCCTTGTGCTTTGGTCGGCAAGACAGCTTCCGTTCGGTGATTCCGTCCAATCTCCTATCCGGCCTATCCGCCATCGCTGACGGTGACCATTGAATGATTCGGTACAAACTCTTCATTCTCCTAATCGGCCTCTTACGACCATCAAACATGTCGAACTTGCACCTACTCTGTCTTCCAACCTTGTATCTATAATGATACACCCTTCAGACAGAGCCTCAGTAACCACCTACTGACTTTTTATCATTCCTCCTTGTCATGGGATTACAATCACCTACCACGCCTTTCATCGTCTGAACGGCATGTTCCAACACCGGCAGCACCACGGAGAGGTTCTCCTCCACCGCCTTGGGACTGCCGGGAAGATTCACCACCAGCGTCTTGTTCCGGATCACCGCAACCGCGCGGGAGAGCATTCCGTGGGGCGTTTTCGCGAGCGAAGCGGCCCGCATCGCCTCAGCGATGCCCGGCACCTGTCGCTCGGCGACGGAAAGCGTCGCTTCCGGCGTCAGATCCCGTGGGGACAGTCCCGTCCCCCCGGTGGTCAGCACCACATCGGCCTGGCATCCATCACAGATGTCCCGGAGAACATCAGAGAGCGGATGGATGCCATCGGGAAGCAGTGTTTGGGAGACAACGGCACATCCCGCTTCCTCCACCATCCGGACGATCACCGGCGAGCTCTTGTCTTCCGCCTCCCCTCTGCTGCACCGGTCACTCAGGCAGACGACGGCCACACGGATTTGCGGATACACGGAAAGCACATCCCCGGCTTTCAGCGTACCGTCATGCAACACCCGGGCGAACGTACCGTACATCGGCATGATGCACGTTCCGGTCCGTTTCTGGATGGCGCACCCACTGTGGCATTCCTTGCCGATCTGGCTGACCATCATCACCACGCTCCTATAAGCAATGATCGTCCCGAGGGGAAGCGTGGAAGGATCAACGCCCTGCAGGACGATGTTCTCCCCGAACGCCCCCCATCCTACCTGCATTCCCTGTTCCTGGTTGAACGCGTCGATCCGCTCCTGGGAGAGCAGGCTCACCTGCCGGATGGGAGAGCCGGCGTGGGCGTCCCCTTCCACCCCCCATTCCGTTTTCAGCTGGATCTTTTCCACCGGCTGTTTGACCGTTCCCTTCCGCTCGCTGACACATACGGCGATCACCTTCGCTTTCATCCTCATCCTCCAATCCATCCCAACGGGACACGTCCGCCATGCCCCTCTCCAAAATGGTGGCATTCCGGTTTCTGTTCCACCTGGTGGCGAAGCATCTCACGCACACGGTCGTCCGGCAAATCCAACAACGCCGAACAGTCCATCACCGGCTTCTGGTCAAGGCAAAGCTGGAGCTTGCCGTCGCCACGCAGGCGCACCCGGTTGCAATCCTGGCAGAACTGGTGGCTTAGCGCCCCAATGAACCCCACCGTTACCCCTTGATAGTTCCGATACCACGCAGGTCCATACCCCACCGGGGAAAGGGGGGAAGAAGGACCACAGATTTCCTCCAGATACGAAGCAACCGTGGTGACGGAAACCCCATGCAGCCGGGACGCCGGACCGAACGGCATCAATTCGATGAACCGTACCGGAATGTTGCGGGAGGCGGCGAACTGATACACCTGGGAGGCCTGTTCCTTCCAGGACTCAGCCAACGGAACGCAGTTCAGTTTGACGGGCAGCCCTTCGGACAGGGCGGCGTCAATTCCCTGGATCACCACGTCCCCATCCCCACCACCGGAAAGAAAGCGGAACAGCGCGGGATCGGTTGCGTCCAGGCTGACATTCAGCGAAGAGAGGCCGTTTTCCTTCAGCGAACGGGCCATAGAAGCCAAATGGGAGCCGTTGGTCGTCATCGTCACCGCCCGGATGCCATCCATCGACCGTACACTCCGGACGAACGGGACGACGCCTTCACGAAGCAGCGGCTCCCCTCCGGTGATCCGCACATGGCTGATGTCCATCTCAGAAAACAGCCGGACCAACCGGGCAAGGACAGGAAGCGGAAGCAGGTCGGCCGCAATGCCTCCCCCACAGTAGCGGCATTGGAAATCGCACGCCTCGGTGACCGATACCCTGAGGTAATCGATCTTCCGTCCTCGTCCGTCAACCAACGTATCGGCCATCTTTGCCCCCGTCCTTCAACGCCACGTGGATTTCCCCGATCCGCATGCCACGGTCCATCGCCTTGCACATGTCATAGATGGTAAGGAGCGCCACGGAACAGCCGGTGAGCGCTTCCATCTCCACCCCGGTTTCCGCGGTGGTTTTCGTCTCGCACCGGCACAGTATGGCTGGTGTCTCTTCCTGGAACGTAAAGGAAACCGCCACATGGGAAAGGAACAACGGGTGGCACAGGGGGATCAAAGAACTGGTCTGTTTGGACGCAATGATGCCGGCGATCTGGGCGGTGGCCAGGGCGTCCCCTTTGGCAAGCGTCCGGCTCCGGATGGCTTCAAATGTTTCCCGTTTCATCGTGATGGTTCCTTCCGCCACGGCGATCCGTGCGGTTTTCGGTTTTTCGGAGACATCCACCATCACCACCGATCCATCATCGGCGACATGGGAAAGCGGCATCACAGGCCTCCTTTGCCAAAGGCGCAGATCGGGTAGACACACGGATCGCAGCCAAGGCACAATCCGCCATCCCCCATGGCTGAGATATCCTCCGCCGTAATGGGAATGCCGGCGACCAGGCGGGGAAGCAGGACGTCAAAGACGGTCCGTTTGGCATACATCACGCACCCGGGCAGTCCGACGATGGGCACTCCACCGTCAAAGTACCCCAGCATGCACATCGCCCCGGGCAGAACGGGGAAGCCGTAGCGCACCACACGAGCCCCGCTGTCAGCGATGGCCTTGGGCGTCCGGTCGTCCGGGTCGACGCTCATGCCGCCGGTGCAGAGAATCATGCCGGCATGTTCTTCCCTGGCCTGGGCGATCAAATCCCCGATCCGTTTGGCGTCATCCCCGCCGTAGGTGACGGAGAGGGTGCGGATACCAAACTCATTTTGCAGTTTCTTCGAAACCACCGGTGAGAACGTGTCGGTGATCAACCCTTTCCGAACCTCTTCCCCGGTGACGATGATGGCGCACGTCGTGACAGCAAACGGATGGATGGAGAGAATCGGGTGCTCTTTGTCCGCGATGGCGGCCACCTTCCGCATCGTCCCCTTGGGGATGACCAGCGGGATGACCCGCATGCCGGCAAGCTTGTCCCCCGGCTTCACCACGCTGTGGTTGGGACGGGTGGCGATCATCACCTCGGGGATCCGGTTGATGGACAACAGCCGCTGGACATCCACTTCCAGCACCCCGGTGATGTTGCTTTTCAGCTCAATTTTCCCCTCTTTGGGAAGGGACGCGTCCATGTACTGGTTCATTGCGGCATCCCGGAGGATGGCTGCTCCGTCATCTTCATGGAGCATGGTGTCATCCATCTCCCAGACATACAGATGCTCTTTCCCCATGGAAAGCAGAACGGGAATATCCTCGTTGGTGACCACGTGTCCTTTCCGAAACCGGGCATCCTTGGTCACCCCGACAATGATCTGCGTCATGTCGTGGCAGAGCACCTGCCCGACGGCGTCTTCCGTACGGACCAGCTTCATCAAGCGCCTCCTCCATCCATTATGTTTATATACGCATAATGGAAACCTACACGGTATCATACGGTTTGTCAACGAAAAAGAAAAGCTACAGAATTGACTTCACGGGTATTTTTCGGTACCACCAGGGTATGCTCATCAACACCGGAGGCAGGACGGATCTGGTAGCCTGCTACACGCCATGGCTCATCCAGCGGTTTCGCGAAGGGGTCGTGATGGTACGCAATCCGTACGATCACCACGCGGTGAGCCGGTATCGGCTGGACCCTTCCGTGGTGGACGGGGTGGTCTTCTGTTCCAAGGATTACCGCCCGATCATCCCGTTCCTCGGGGAGATATTCCAACGGTTCCCCACCTACTTCCACTTCACCATCACCGCCTACGGAACGGATATCGAACCCAATGTCCCGGACATCCCGACCAGCATCCATACCTTGCTGGAACTGGAGAAACAGGTGGGGAGCAGACGCATCTCCTGGAGATACGATCCCATTTTGCTCACCCCGACCTATCCCGTGCAGCGGCATCTGGAAACCTTCGCACAGCTGGCGGAAACATTGAAAGGTCACGTGGACCGATGCATCTTCAGTTTCGTCCAGATCTATCCCAAACTCCGGCAGACGTTTCCTTCGTTGGAAGCGGTCAGCCAGAGCGACAAGGAACGTCCTTGCCCAGGGAATGGGGGAGATCGCCCGTAAGGCGGGCATCCCCCTGCAAATCTGTGGTTCTGACGAAGATTTCTCCCGATTCGGCATTCTGCCATCCGGCTGTCTGACACTCCCCGTTCTGGGGAGAGCCAACGGCATCACGTTCCCACCCCACCCCCATCGGGGCATGCGACCGGGCTGCCACTGTGTGGAAAGCCGGGACATCGGCGCCTACGGCACCTGCACCAACGGATGCCGGTACTGCTACGCCACCAGCGATTTCGCCAAAGCGGCACGAATGCGATCACAAAACAATCCCGCCTCTCCTCTGCTCATCGGGAAATAGGGCCGAAAGACCACATCACGGATGCCAGGCAGGTATCCTTCGGGCCACAGCGCCAACCAAGCCTGTTCGACTGATCAGTCGGCGACGGCCTGTTCCGTCTGGGATGCCACCACCTCGTCGCCAAAGACCCGCTGGAGAAGGAACACCCGCCGCTTGGCGACAAACGCGTGGATGGTGACGACCGCCGCCACCGTCTCTGCGGCGTAGACACTCAGCCACACCCCATCCAGCCCAATGAGGAACGGCAAAAGGATGATGGCGATCGGCTCGGCGATAAGGGATCGGGTCGATGAGATGATGGCCGACGTCTTCCCGTCACACAGGGCGGTGAAGAACGACGAACCGAAGACGGGCAGCCCGCAGAGCAGGTAGCTGAACGCGTACATCCGGAAGCCCCGTACCGTCATGGCGGACACGGCGTTTCCCTGGCCCAGGAACAAGCGGACGATCGTCGGGGCGAACACCTCAGCAAAGACCGTCATGGACAGAGACATTCCCCCGATCATCACCAGGCACTTCTTGAACAAGCTGGAAAGCTCCTTCTTGTTTCCCGCGCCGAAGTGGAACCCCACCACCGGCGCGATGCCCATGGAAAAGCCGACAAAGATGGAGACGAAGATCGAATTCATGTAGTCAAGGACGGTCATCGACGCAACCCCGGCTTCCCCTGCCAGCCGCATCATCTGGTTGTTGTACAGAAACGCCAACAAGGAAGCGGAGAACGAAGAGAGCATCTCGGAGTACCCGTTGGAACAGCTATGCTTCAGCATGGCGGCGTCCCACTGGGGCCGACGCAAATGGAGCAGGCTCCGGTTATGGGAAAAGAAATAGACCAAGGGAAGCACGCCTCCCACGGCATAGCCCAGTACCGTCGCCCATGCCGCCCCGGCGATCCCCAACCCGAAGACCACGATGAACAGGAAATCGAACAACACGTTGGTCAGGCCTGCGGCGATGGAGAACAGGAATCCCAGACGGGGCTTTCCCGCCGTGACGAAGAACATCTGGAACGTCGTCTGCAACAAGTACGCAACCGACCCGATGACCAGAATCCGTCCATAGGTGACAGCGTCTTCCATCAGAATGTCGCTGGCACCCATCATACGGGCGATGGGCCTGATGAACATCACGCCCAAAAAGGTCAACAGAGCTCCGACCAGCACCACGGCGAGGACGACCAGGGAAAAATAGGCTTCCGCCGTTTTCCTCCTCCCCTCGCCCAGTTTCTTTGAAACTTCCGCCGATCCCCCGGCCCCAAGCATGTAGCCGAACGCGCCGATGAACATCGGCAGCGGCATGATGATGTTGATGGCCGAGAGCCCATTCCTTCCCACGATGTTTGCGACAAACAACCCGTCGACGATGCTGTAGATGGAAGAGCAAAGCAGCATCAGTACGGACGGCAACGTAAAATGGGCGATACGGCCATAGGTAAAATGGTCGGACAATGAAACACGCATCAACAAAACCCCCAATGCACAGGAAACCATGGACCCTCTGCGGGCCTGGCAACGAAACCTTCATGGATTGGGCGTCACGAGCGGGAATGCTTCCCCAGTTCCTCCCGCACGAAAGCAAGTTGCTTTTGTGACAGGCGGACCAACGTCTCCCTCTCTTCGGGGGACAAGCGCGAAAAGGCGCGCTCCTGCGCCACAAAGACAGGGGACACATTGGTCCGGGCGAACTGCTTGCCGAATTCCGTCAAGCTCACCCATTTGTTTTTCCTGTTCTCCGAGGACGCCTCAATGAGAAGATACCCGGCTTTCTCGAGCTTCACCAGCGATGAGTGCAGGGTCTGTTTGGAAAACGACCACGTGGCGCACATCGTTGCCGGCGTCAGGGGACTCCCCGCTTCAGAGAGGATGTGCAACACCCACATGTCGCTGTCGGCAAGCCCCAAACTGACGGCCAATCCATGATACAACTCGTCATTCTCCCGGTACAGCCGCCAGAAGGCAGCCAGTCCAGGAAATGAGGGTTCATCCATCATGCAGCCCGTTATAGTCCGATTTCATACTTTCAATATATGTCTGATTTCGTACTATGTCAACCCCCGTCCGATGTGCTATGATGCTTTCAAAGAGGTGGACATGCTCAAACCAACCAAGGTATATCGTTCCAAATTCTTCACCTGCGTCACTCTCCGACGACCCGTCAGGCATCTGGTATCTGGACGTCTCCTGCAAGACGGAACACAACGGACAAACCGGTACCGTCACCGGCCACATTCCCCTGTGCCTGGATCTGAAGGAAAGCCCAGATGGAGGATTGGAAGCCGCTCTTTCCGTGATGGACGACACCCCGGATGAACCGGAAGAAGGCCAGGACAACATCCTGACGTTCAAACCCAAAGGGAAATGACGGTTTGCGCCGTTTCCCATTTTCCGTTATGATTTTGTCATGCGTATTGCGCTTTCGACCACGCAAAAGCTTGTCATAGGCTTTCTGGCGGTCATCCTGGGGGGAGGCGCATTGCTCGCCCTCCCCATCTCGCACGCTCCCGGCGCGCGGCTTTCGGCCATCGACGCATGGTTCCTTTCCGTCAGCGCCGTCTGCGTCACCGGTCTCTCTCCGGTAGTCATCGCCGACACCCTGAGTGTGTTCGGAAAGATCGTGCTTGCCATTCTCATCCAGACCGGGGGGCTTGGATACGCGACATTCGCCATCTTCCTGTATGTCCTTTTCGGTGGGGACATTCCGTTCCGCCAGCGTGATCTCGCACAGGAATCACTGAACCAAGCAAACAGCAAGGGGATCATCACCCTCGTCAAGGTGGTGATGCTCAGTTCGCTCATCGTCGAGGCAATCGGAACCATCATACTGGCATGGGCGTTCCGCACCCAAGCGGGATCCCCCCGAGAGGCGCTGGGATTAGGTCTCTTCCACGCGATCTCTGCATTCAACAACGCAGGATTCGATCTCTTCGGCGACAGTCTGATGGAATGGCATGACAATCTCTTGGTCAACATGACGGTCAGCTTGCTGATCATCACCGGTGGCATCGGGTTCGTGGTCATCGCCGACATGCTCCAGGCAAAACGGTGGAAACGGTTTTCGCTCCATTCCAAAATCGTCATCTCCACGACAGGGGTGCTGCTTGTTGGCGGGATGCTGCTCATCCACGCGACATCATCGCTTTCCTGGCTGGAATCATGGTTTCTTTCCGTGACATCCCGCACCGCTGGTTTCAACAGCGTGGACACCGCCACTCTCAACCGGAACGTCCTGTTGGTCGTCCTGTTCCTGATGTGGATTGGAGCATCTCCCGGTTCTACCGGCGGCGGTATCAAGACCACCACCTTCTTCACCCTGCTCTGCGGGATCCGCGGGGTAGTCACCCATACCGAACCGGTGGGATTTGAACGAAAGATTTCAGACGACAGCCTCGCCAAAGCGACAGCCGTCGCGGGTCTTTCCGCACTGGCCTTGGCGCTGGGGATTTTCCTGCTTTCCCTGAGCCAGCACGCCACGAATCTGTTTGGTCTTGTGTTCGAGGCAGTCTCCGCATTCGCCACGGTAGGGCTTTCCACCGGGGTTACCGGAACGCTTGCCACAGGGGGCAAAATCATTCTGATGGTCCTGATGTTCATCGGCCGGCTCGGCCCCGTCACCATCGCCAGCAGTCTGCAGAAACAGGAAGCACGGCACGTGCATTACGTACCGGAGACCATCATCATCGGATAGGAGAAAAAGATGGGAAAAGCGTATCGGGATCCAAACGCGTTCGGCATCATCGGTTACGGCAGGTTCGGGGCGACGCTCGCCCAGGAACTTCTGAACGCCGGCAAGGAAGTGATCATCCTGGACAACGTGCCGGACAAACTGGAGAAGATCAAACAGCAGGCAAGCCACGTGTATGTGATCACCGAGATCAGCAAGGACGCATTCATTGAGGCTGGTCTGGAAGGGTGTGGCACGGTGATCGTCTGCATAGGACGGGACGTGGAAGGCAACATCCTTGCCACACTGAACGCCAAGGAACTGGGGGTTCCCCGCGTCATCAGCAAGGCAAGCAGCGCCGACCATGCACGGGTATTGCGGAAGCTGGGAGCCGAGGTGGTCTTCCCGGAAGAGGATATGGGACGGAGACTTGCCAAAACGCTTTGCATGAAGGAAGCATTGGACTGGCTCCCCCTCTGTGATGACTTTTCCATCGTCGAAATCCAGGTCGGACAATCCTTTGATGAAAAAACCGTCCTGGAACTGGATCTCCGCAAGAAATGGGGCATCAACATCATCGCGCTGGTCCACCAGGGGAAAGCCACCGGTATGATCAGTCCGGACACGGTGCTTCACGTCGGAGACCAAATGGTCATCGCAGGCACCAACAAGAGCCTTGCCGTGTTTCAGAAGCGAACGTAACGCTTAGTTTTCCAGCCAGAGGCATTCCAGCGGCTGCAGGACGAATCCTGTACCGGGTTCCACTTTTCTACCGGTGAAACAATCCGTATACGTCCCTACGAAATAGGCGAACCGCACCGGTTCCGGATTGTCAGAAAAGTTGGAGATGCACAGAAGCACATTATCCCCTTTCCTCCTGCGGAGCGCGAACACCCTGCCGTTGTGTGCGTCCCAGGTGAAGACCTCCGCCTCCTGGTCAAACACTTCCAATTGAGAACGTTCATCTCTGAGCGTCTGGAACATGCTCCAGATTTTTCCTCTCTGTGTGGGGATCATGGCTCGTGGAAACAGGGATAAGGAAAACCCGTTGCTTCAACAATGTGTCAAAAACCGTGTATGCGGTGCCATCTTTGCTCCAGGCAGTTCTCCACTCTGAAGCTTACGGATCTGGCTATTCCTGTCGTTGCCGTAAAACACATACAGGAACAGGCATCCGCCCTAGATCCATGAGACAATCTTGTAGGAGAAAAAATTGCGCGGGACTGCTCATTGCAATGGGATGCCGCCATCTCCTGCATCTTTTCACCTCTCCACAGCCGGTTGGCATTTTCTGCCACAATGACCTTGCGGCAGGCCAGACATTGCAAGTCTGCAGAGCTCGGGGAATTGCGGTCCCCGAACAACTGAAGGTGATCGGATTCGATGATATCCCTCTTGCGGCAATGACGAGCCCGTCGCTTTCATCCATCCACCAACCAATTCTGGAAATGGCAACGTTGGCCGTGGACATCGTCTGTGATCTTGGCGCGGAGAAGGTATGTCCCAGCAACGTCGTTATGCCCGTCTCTGTCGTCCAACGGGAAACGACATAGAAACAACAAAAGAGATGTCAGTCTCTCCCATTGTTTTCTGCTATGATGGCAATGGAGGCTTCTATGAAAAAACATCTTCGCTTCATCGGTGTCGCGCTCTTCATGGCGATGCTGGTTCTCTCCGGATGCCAAAGCACCAAAGCGGTGGCTCCGGTACAGGAAATCCAAACGGAACCGGTGTCCGGTTCGGTGGTCTCTCTGGACAAGTATGGCAACGCCACCCTCTCCGTAACCCCTGCTGATTTCACCGACAAGGGATACGCCGTCGGCGATCTCTTCTCCGTCTCCGTCGGAGACTTTTCGTTTGACGCCCCGCTGGTGACCAACTACAGCGATGTGGACAACGGCTCGTTCCTGATCAGGGAAAAGGCGGGAGACCCCGGAACCGTCAGCCTTGCCATCAACATGGGCAACTTCAGTAAAACCAGCGGCGCACAGGAAACCTCTCCGGTATCCTTCACGCTGAAGGAAAAGGAAGGATATCTGAAGGAGTACCAGATCCGCCAGCTGAAAAAGAGCGAGAACCGTGACGACTACGCCAGTGACGCCGTTTTCTCCAACTTCCGCACGGTAACGGTGGGAAAGATCGCCCCGGGAACGCTGTACCGTTCCTGCAACCCTGTGCTGGGTGATGCGCGCGCCCCCTACGCGGCGGAGCTAGCCCAACAGGCGGGCGTGAAGACGATCATCAACCTGGCGGACAGCACGGAAACCCTGAAAGAACATATCGCCGATTCCCCGTACTACCAACAGCTGTACAACCAGGGTGCCGTAATCGTCCTGGACATGGGAGTTTCGTTCACCGATCCCGATTTCATCGCCAAACTGCATGACGGCCTGGTGTTCATGGCGAACCACGGTGGTCCGTACCTGGTCCACTGCAACGAAGGCAAGGACCGGGCGGGCTTTGTCTCCGCCTTGCTGGAAGCGGCCAACGGAGCAACGCTGGAAGAGATCACCCAGGACTACATGGTGAGCTTTGAGAACTACTATGGCGTCCAACCGGGAACCGAGCAGTATGAGCTGATCGGCAAGACAATCACCGACATGTTCACCCAGCTGAACGGTGGCAAACCGGTCACCGACAAGACCATCGCCAAGGTGGCCAACACCTATCTGAAAGACACGGTCGGCCTTGACCAGGCGACGATCAACCAGCTGAACGCCCATCTGCAGGGCAAGTAACCAGCTTCTCCGGACTGGGAAAACCTGTCCGGAGTCATTTTCCCTTCCCGATCCCGGTATATTTCTTCTTGTTCCGAAACAGTCACTCCGTCTCTGTTTTTGTGGGGAAAATGGCTTCAGGAAGGTGCGCAATGCTGTTCTTTTTCCTCAATTCTCGCTAGGATAATGCATTCTGCGAGGACATTATGGCGGATATCACACGACAAGACAGAAAGTTCTGGTTCAAAAATCTCAAGGCGTATGAGCGCAGCGTAGAAAAGATTTTCCAGTACCAGGAATACGACGACCAAGGAAGGATCGTCATCAGCGTCAAGCCAGAAACGCTGTTTGAGAAGCTTAATGGCAACCCCCGTGCCGAATTGGACAGGGATCTCTTTTCCTACATCAGTGAGCGGGCGTTCCTCATCCCGCTCCGTTACAGTCTGGTCGTCCGGTTCATCGGAACCTACAGTCAGGAGGAACAGGCGACGATCCGCACCCTGTTCAAGCATCACTATGACGAACAGCTGATGGAAAAGGCGGACGAGCTGAACATCAACGCAGGCAAAGCAGGTATGCTGGCCATCATCGGTGCGGTGCTGCTGTTGATCTCCTATGGTGTTCTGCATCTTACGACCAACAGTCTGGTGACCCAGGTGCTCTCCATCGCCTCATCCTTCGCCATGTGGGAATGCGTCGACACGTTCTTCCTGGCCAGGCGAAGCATTCGGGACGACATGATGAACATCATCCAGCTGGCATTCAGCGATGTGCAGTTTCCCGGGGAGAAATCCGTATAATTTCCCCTGCTTCTCAGCGGAAGGCGGTCCCTTTGATGCTCCGGGTCGTTGACTCCCGGACGATCAACTCGGTTTCCAGGTACATGTTTTTCAGAGGAAGAGAAGCCGAACAAATACGCTCGCACAGAAGGTCACAGGAAAGAAGCCCCATCTGATACCGGGGCTGACTTACCGTGGTGATGGACGGCGTGCACATCGAGGATATCTCGATGTTGTCGAACCCAACGACGGCGACATCCTCCGGAACCCGAAGGCCAGCGCGTTTTGTAGCTTTGATCACTGCAGCGGCAAATACATCGCTGGAGGTAAAAAATCCATCCGGGCGATCCCCACTGTTCAACATCTGATATGCCGCAGATAGCGCCATGTCGTAGTTGATCTCCCCCAATTGAATGATCCATTCCACATCCACCGGGAGCGAGGCGGCAAGCAACGCCGATCGATACCCATTCAAGCGGTCCCTAGCGTATTTATAGGTAAGCGGTCCATTGATAAAAGCGATTTTCCGCTTTCCCAACGAAATGAGATGATCTACCGCAGAGCGTGCTGCAGTCATGTCATCAATGGTCACGAACGGAACATTACAATCTTCCCGGCATTCACAGCACTGCACCACCGGTACGACATGGTCGATCTTCAGTAACGTCTCCAGAGGAAGCGTATTGGTGAAGATTACCCCAGCCGCTTTGGTCTTGTCCACCAAAGAGAGAAAATCGGCCACATGTTCCGGATTATCCAGCGCATTTTCGCTGACCAACAGCGAATATCCGTTCCGCGTCGCCGAATCCTGCGCTCCGTCAATGATCCGGGCGTAAAACGGATTGTTGAAACTGGGGATATTCAGAAGCAACAACGCGCTCTTGTGTTCTTTCGCCTTGGACATTCGCGAGACATCGAATCCCATGGAGGCCACCGCGCCGAACACTTTTTCTCGTGTCGCGTCGGAAACATTGGCCGTATGGTTCAACACTCTGCTGATCGTCGCAGGAGACAGCCCTGTACGTTGGGATATCTCTTCGTAGGTCGGTTTTTTTCGTGTATCGTTCATATTCGTATTATATGTAAGATTTCATATTATTACAGAAATATTTTCATCTTTATCCGGTATTTTCTGAAATATTCCATTATTTCTTTCATAAACCCTGATTAAATGAAAATTTTCTTGACAAACAAATACCCCATTGTACGCTGAAAACAGCACTGGAGACAGTGAAGGAGGAACAGATATGAAAAAGGTACTGGCCATGTTGTTGGTGCTGGCGCTTCTCGGAAGCGGGCTCTTCGCACAAGGGAGCAAAGAATCATCCACCACGTCCTCGGGGACGGGCAAATACAAGATCGGCATTCTCGCCCCGGCGGTCACTCACGGTTGGGTGGCGGCAGTCGCGTACAATGCGGAACAACGCAGCAAGGAACTTTCCGACAAAGTAGTCTACAAACTGTACACCAGTTCCAATGGTGAAGAGATGACCACACAGTTGGATGACCTTCTGCTTTGGGGCGCCCAGGCGATCGTCGCATTCCCCCAGTGGACTGGTATGGAGGTTCCCATCCAGAAAGCGATTGACAAAGGGGTTGTGGTCGTCAACTTTGACATCGAGATCAATGCCAAGGGCGTGTATCGTGTCAGCGGTGACAACGAGGATATGGGCATCCAGGGTGCGAAATACATCGTGGACAAAATCGGCAAGACAGGAAACGTTGTGATTCTCGACGTCCCCACCTCCGGTTCCGTCGCTGCGCTTCGTAAGAAAGGATTCACCGAAACCATTGCGAAACTGGCACCTGAGATGAAACTGCAGACTTATGCGACGCAGTTCACCCGTGAAGCTGGTCTGAAAGACATGGCGGATATCCTGACGAAGAATCCCAAGATCGACGCAGTCTACTCCATGGATGATGAGACATCCATCGGAGCCATCCAGGCGATTCGAGAGGCAGGACGGACGGACATCAAGGTCATCACCGGTGGTGGCGGTTCCCAAGAGTACTTCAAGATGATGCCGGAGAACCCTGACATCTGGATTGAGAGTGCGCTCTATAGCCCTGCGATGGTCCGTGATGCCGTGGATATCGCCGTGGAGATTCTTGACGGTGGCAAACCGGAAGCGGTGAAGATCATCCCGACGACCATCGTCGATCGGTCGAACTACACCGAATTCCTGGATGCGAACAGCCCGTATTAAGCGGGAATAATCATAATGGGGGCTGGACTTCAGCCCCCATATTCGAGGTACTCATGCGTGTTGACATGCATTCCATTTCCAAATCATTCGGCAGTAACTTGGTATTGCGCCAGGTCGATTTCTCGGTGCAAGGAGGGGAAATCCATGCCTTGCTCGGAGAAAACGGTGCCGGAAAATCCACCTTGATGAACATTCTGGGAGGCGTCATTCCTAGGGACAACGGCGAAATTCTTCTGGATGACAAACCGGTGGTGTTCACTACCCCAGCGGAGTCATTGCACAGTGGCATCGCATTCATCCACCAGGAACTCAACCTGGTCAATGACCTGACCATTTACGAAAACCTGTTTTTGGGAAGGGAGCTGAAGAAACGGGGTTCTCTGCTTGATACCGAAGCGATGATCAAGCAAACGCAGGATGTCTTTGACCAGATGGGACTGCATCTTGATCCCTGCATGCTGGTCGGTGACCTTGACGCCTCGTACAAACAGATCGTGGAGATCAGCAGGGCAATGATCGAGCACGCCTCGATCATCATCATGGACGAACCGACTACCAGTCTGACGGAAACGGAAATCCAACGGGTGTTCGCCTTGATGCGCTCGTTGCAGCAACAGGGTGTGGGAATCGTATTCATCTCCCACAAGCTCAGGGAGGTGCTGGAGATATGTTCCCGCTACTCCGTCCTGCGGGACGGTGTCCTGGTGGCCAATGGTCCGGTAACACCGGAACTGACCACCGCACAACTCGCCTACCACATGGTCGGGCATACCGTACGTGCCATCAATCTCCAACGGAATGAGCGGCATGAGGAAGTGGCGCTTCGCCTTGACCATCTGACCGATGGATTACAATTCAGGGACATCTCCCTTGCTGTGCACCGCGGAGAAATCCTCGGTGTCACCGGATTATTGGGGGACGGACGGAGCGAACTCTTCCAATCGGTATTCGGGTTCGGAGCCCCCTATCAAGGTCAGGTGACGCTGAAAGGCAAGCCAATCCATTGCCACTCGACATGGGATGCGATCGCACATGGCATCGCCTACGTCCCCCGCAACCGTAAGGAAAACGGAATCATCAAGGATCTGGATATTCTGGAAAACGGGTCCATCGTGATTCTGAAACATCTCACTCGTCATGGCTTGATCAACCAGAAGAAGGAGTTGGACACCTTCTCCGAACTGGTCAAAGAACTGTCCATCAAACTGGGGAGAGTTACCGACTCCATCACCAGTCTGTCGGGGGGAAACCAGCAGAAGGTGGTGCTGGCGAAATGGCTGGCCAGCAACCCCAGCGTCCTGATTTTGGACAACCCAACCCAGGGTGTGGATGTCGGAGCCAAGGAAGAAATTTATGACATCATCCTGAAACTTGCCGAGCATGGAGTGGCCGTCATCGTGCTCTCCAGCGAAGCGCAGGAAATCATCAGGGTTTGCAGCCGTGCGGTGGTGATGTTCCATGGAGCCATCATGGGAGAGGTCACCGGAGAAGCGATGACTGAACACGCCATCATGCGTCTGGCAACCGGAGAGGAACAAGGAGCATCATCATGAGCACACGTGCGGAGAAACAAGGCATCATCACATGGTTTCGGAGAAACTGGGCGGAACATCCGCTGTTCTCCACGGCATTCGCGCTGGTAGTGATGATCCTTTTCCAGACACTTGCGTTGGGTTTCGACTTCCCCACATTCGGTCGATGGCTGTCCACTTGGTGCCAGAACTGGATCAACATCCTAAGAAACAACGCCAACATCGGCGTCATCGCGCTGGGCATGACGTTCGTCATCATCTCCGGCGGCATTGAACTAGCCGTTGGCTCCACGCTGGTCGCCATTGGGGCGGTCGTCATGGTTGCCATTGACACCAGCGGCAAAGGATGGTTTCTTTCCTGGGGACTTACCGGGGTGCCAGCCTATTTTCTGGCCATAATCCTGGGTCTTGCCGTCGGTTTCGTACTAGGAGAATTGACCGGACTGTTGATCACCAAAGGAAAAATTCCACCGTTCATCGCCACGTTGGGTACGATGAAGATCTGCCGCTCCGTCACGCAACAGTTCATGCAGGGATACAATCCGGTTGTGCCCAAAGGATTTCTGAAAATCGCAAGTACGGAAATTGGAGGCCAGATGGTCATGCCGATCATCTACTGGCTGATCCTCGCCTGGATCCTAAATCTCGTCGCCAAACATACGGCGTTCGGCAGGCATGTGTATGCCGTCGGATCCAATGAGCGGGCGGCCAAACTGTCCGGTATCAACGTCCAACGCGTCAAACGGCTGGTGTACATGTTGATCGGCGTCCTCGTCGCCGTCTCTTCCATCCTGCAGGTCTCACGTATCGGCGCGATGGACTACGCCAACGCGGGAAGCGGATATGAAATGGATGCCATCGCCGCCGTCATCGTCGGAGGCACCAGCATGTCCGGAGGCCGGGGCACCATCGGAGGCACGGTCCTTGGCGTGTTGATCATTGCCGTTATGAACAATCTCCTCAACTTGTTGGGAGTCCCCCCATTCCTTCGGGAGGCATTCAAGGGAATCATCGTCATCTGCGCCGTGTTGCTGCAGAAAAAAGAGAAAAACTAGGAGTCACCTATGGTAGGCATTGGAATCATTGGCTGTGGAAAGATCACACAGGTCAGGCATGTACCGGAATATCAGGAGAATCCCGACGCGAAGATCATCGGCATCACAGACACCAACAAGGAACGGGCGGTAGAACTGGCCAAACGTATTGGTTGCAGGTCGTATGACTCTGCGGACGAACTCCTCTCCGATCGTTCCATCGATGCCGTCAGCGTCTGCACGGCGAATTTCACCCATGCCGAGTTGACCATCAAAGCACTACGTTCCGGCAAACACGTCCTGTGCGAGAAACCGATGGCCACCACTCTGGAGGAATGCGAACTGATGGTCAAGGAAGCGGACAAGGCTGACAAGTTCCTGATGATCGGACAGAATCAGCGTCTGGCAAAAGCCCATATCCGGGCGAAAGAACTGCTGGGACAGGGGGCTATCGGTAAAGTCATCACGTTCCGGACCACCTTCGGTCATGGGGGACCGGAAACTTGGAGCATTGATCCCGGGAAAAACGTCTGGTTCTTTGACAAGCAGAAGTCGGTGATGGGTGCCATGGCGGACCTGGGCATCCACAAGACAGATCTCATCCAGTACCTCCTCGGGACGCACGTGGTGAAAACGCAGGCGGTGCTTGCCACGCTGGACAAGAAAGACGCACAGGGGAATCCCATCGGCGTGGATGACAACGCCATCTGTATCTATACGATGCAGAACGGAATCATCGGCACGATGACGGCAAGCTGGACGTTTTACGGCAAGGAAGACAACAGTACCATTCTGTATGGGACCGAAGGCATCATGCGCATCTACGATGACCCCACCTACTCCATCGTCATCATCCGCAAGAACGGAGAGAAAACGCTGTACAACATCGATGCCATCCAAACCAACGATCATCAGACAAAAAGCGGCATCATTGACGCATTCGTCGAACATGTACAGCAAGGGACACAACCGGAGATCAGCGGGAAATCGGTGCTCTCCGCCATGCGGGCGGTGTTCGCCAGCATCCAGTCCTCACAGACAGGGAAGGCGATCACCATCAAGGAGGATTGAGATGAAGCTCGGATTTGTATCAGCAATTCTGGACCAAGAAGATTTCCATGGCGTCATCACCACAGCACACGATTTGGGGTTTTCCTGCGTCGAGGTGGCCTGCTGGCCTCATGAGGCGGCGGAGCGAAGATATGCGGGGGTCTGCCACATCGATACGGAAGCGCTCGATAAGAAACAGGCAAACGAAATCCTTTCGCTTTGCGAAGCCCAGCAGGTTTTCATCTCCGCGCTCGCCTACTACCCCAACCCGCTGGATCCAGATGAAGCCAAACGAAAACGGGTCATCGCCCATTTATACTCCGTCATTGAAGCAGCGCAGATGCTCAACGTGAATCTGGTCACCTCATTCATCGGCAGAAACCAGTATCTCTCCGTGGAAAAGAATCTGGAACTGATACGCGCCATCTGGCCACCAATCGCCCGGTTCGCCGAGGATCATGGGGTGAAGATCGCCATCGAAAACTGTCCGATGTTGTTCGATCATAACCAGTGGCCAGGCGGACAGAACCTGTTCACCAGTCCGGAACTCTGGAAAGCCTGCATGGAGATCATCAATTCTCCGAACCTTGGCATCAATTATGACCCCAGTCACTTTGTTTGGCAACAGATGGATTACCTGACACCGATCCATACGTTCAAGGATAAACTGTTCCACATCCATTTCAAAGACATCAAACTGGAATGGGAGAAGCTGGCGCGGACGGGTGTACTGGCCTATCCCCTCTCCTACATGACGCCGAAGATACCCGGATTGGGGGATGTAGACTGGGGAAAATTCGTCAGCGCCCTGACTGATATCGGATACCACGGACCGGCATGCATCGAAGTGGAGGACCGTTCGTTTGAGGGGTCGAAAGAACGTGTTTGGGAGAGTCTTAGGCTTTCCAAACGGTATCTTTCCCAATTCGTTCCGGAGGTGTGACATGAAGGAACGGATCATCGCCGTCAACTCCAACACCTACCATGGATTCAGCATTCAGGATGCGGTGAAAGGAATCGTCGCTGCAGGCTTCCATGCCATTGAGCTTACTGCCACCAAAGGATGGACGGAGCACGTGTTCCCCACGATGAGCTTCCACCAGCTTTGCGCCATCAGGGAGCTGCTGGCGAATCATGGACTTGCCGTCATCGCGCTCTCTGGCCATTGCAATCTGATGGATCCTCAACGCATCCCGGATTTTATCGACAACATTCGTCTGGCCGATTTCTTCGGCGCACGGACCATCGTCTCCTCGGTTGGGGAAGCACATCTGAAGAACCGGACAACCAGTTCAGAATCGGTGCTTCTGGAGAATCTGCGGGGATTGTTGCCGATTCTTAAGCAGTATGGCATTCAATTGGTGCTGGAAACCCATGGGACGGAAGGGACAGGAACCGCCATTGACAAGATCGTAACCGCTCTTGACTCTTCTTCTGTTGGCATCGCATACGATACGGCCAATGTGATCTTCTACGGCGGCGTGAAGGATTTGGCCGATCTCTCTTCCTGTGTGGAAGCGGTCCGCTACGTACATTTGAAGGATAAAGCCGGAGCTTCCAGCGAATGGAATTTCCCTGCGTTGGGAGACGGGTATGTGGATATTCCCGGCATCCTGGGATTGCTGGATCAACGAAACAACTCCTCCCCGCTGAGCATTGAAATAGAATTCACCCCGGAAACGCGCTCATTGGAAACCGTCAACCAAGCGGTCCAGCGTTCCGCGACGTATCTGGGCTGTATGGGATACCGCCTATGACCACCATCGCATTAGTCGGAACAGGAGGTATGGGGGCGGTACATTACGCCAATTGGCAACACATCGAAGGCGCAAAAATTGTTGCGGTTGTCGGTCACGGACAGACAGATCAGGACAAGGCGTTGGCATGGGGCGTGCCATTCTTTGAACGGCTTTCCGATGCCAACGCGTGGACCATGTTTTCCGTGGTGGACATCTGTACACCTACATTCCTCCATGCTCAGATCATTCGGGAAGCGTTAATGTTGGGAAAGCATGTAATTTGCGAAAAACCGCTGACTCTTTCCTCCTCTGAAGCGGAAGATTTGTACCGGCAAGCGGCCTTGATCGGAAAACAACTCTATACCGCGCAGGTCCTTCAGTTCACCAAAGCGGTTTCCACCCTACACAGGTTGGTCGAGGAACACCGATGGGGGGATGTATGTTCAGCCCACTTTGTCCGCCTATCGGAAGCTCCAGCATGGAGTTCCGGCGGATGGTTGTTCGACAAAACCCAAAGTGGGTTGATCCCCTTTGATCTGCACATCCATGACCTGGATGTGATCATCAGCTTGTTCGGAGCGCCACAGGAAGCGACGATGTACCCCACGGGGGATCCTGAAAGCCATATTAGTTTCCGCTACCGGTATCCCTCCCGTCTGGTCACCGCCGAAGCTGCCTGGTACCACGCTAAATTCCCATTCACCGCTACGTGGCGCGTAGAGTTCGATCACGCCGTAGCCGTCAATACGGGAAACGAGGTGATCGTGTACCCGGAGGATGAATTCCCCATCCATTACGACACCAGTGACCCGGTGGTGGTCTCCACCGGCATCAATGTCCCTCCGACCGGCTGGTACTACAATGAACTTTCCCATTTTCTTTCCTGCATCCAACAGGATATCCCCTCTCCGCTGGTACCCAAAGACCGGATCATTACCGTACTTCGTACCATCGAGGAAATGGAACAGGAGCTGCTCACTTCCCCGGCGTTGAGGCGACCAGCGTCCCACCTTCCATCTCCACCGACGGGGTGACAGCGACCACCGCCTTGGGGTCTGCCTGATGGATCAAATCCTTGGCAAAGGGAACCAACTTGCGTTTGACGGTCATCAGCAGTACGGTTCTGCCACACTGATCCCTGCCACTCGCGTGGAAGCGGGTCATGGCGAAACCTTTGGACCGAAGGAGCGCCTCGGCGGTCTTTGCCTGTTCCTCTTCCATGAAGATCACGGAGAGCATGCTGGTGCCGAAGGCAAGTTTCGCCTCAATCCAGGAACCGACAATCTGTCCCAGGGAGAACGCGGCGATCAACAGGAACACCCGAAGAGGATCGCTGGCGAAATCACTCAGCACGTTGGCTGTGATGACCACCCAGAACGTGAACTCCAACGCGGCGCAGAGCGCCCCGGTGATCCGTTGCCCTTTGATGATCAACTGGGAACGCAACGTGGCAAGGGAAACTTCGATCAGCTTCCCGAAAAACACCACGGCATACACCCAAACCGAATGCCCCTGCAAAAATTGTTCCATTGCGCCCAGCATCACCCACCCTCCTCCATCCGGCCGTCCGGCCGGAGATGCCTTCAGATTCTTTCTTGATTGATTGTCCGCTCACCATAGCAGGTTTTCACCCAGGGCGCAAGCATCACACCACCTTCCAGCGGATCGTCCGGAGAAGCGGACCAGCGTCCTCCAGATCGACCCATGCCACGCCCGCTGGAGCCGGGGATCGGTCACCGGAATCTCCTCAACCGTAGCCGAATCATTCCCTCGGTCTCCTACCGCGCCCAAGGTACCGAACCGAATGGCATTTCCTTGGATCGATGGCTTTTCCTGGCTGACCAAGGTGAGAATTCCTTCCGCTCCGTCCATTTCATCCATGACCTGAAGGCTCTCGCTCATATCCACCGTCCGGTGGTAGGAAAACCCTTCCTTGGCAGGATACAATCCGGACAGATCCATGGTGATCACCTTGCCGTGTTGGACAAGCGGTGGTTCCTTGCCATCGGAGCTCTGTTCCCCGCCTTCCGGGTTGGCCACGTTGTGCCATGGGGAACGCATCGTCCAGATGGTGTACCGTTGGGGTGAGAACGTCAGTTTGGTGTACGTCTCCACGCCGATGTCGATGAGCAGCGGCTCGCCCTCCTTGAAGACGATCACCGAACCACCATCGTTGTGCTGGTGGCTGCCGCCATTGGCGCTGGCCTTCAGAGAAACAGCCAGGTTCCCCTGCTTGGAGACAAACAGCCGGCAGGACGGATACTCCACCCAGTCCGGTTCTGGAGCATCGGTTTGGTCCTTCAGCGCCTCATCACTTTTCACCAATGCCAGATACCGGATGAACAGGTCGCTTTCCGAGGTAAGAAGCCGTTCCTCCGGGGTGGACAGCTCCAGTTGCCTGCGGGAGAAGGCCATCAACGGAGCGCTTTTCATCGCCTTGCCGAACAGGTATTCCCGTACCCCGGACAGCCCCGTGCACGCCGAGCAGTCCCCCCAGTTGAAGAAATACCGGCCGTTGACGTGCATCGAGACGATGAAATCTGCCATCCTCTGAAGCTTGTCGTTCTCCCAGACATCAGAGAGTGCGCCTCCTTCCACCTGGTCAAGGATCTCAAGGGCGAAGAACAGGCAGAGCGCCGACCTCCGGTAATATTCCGCCCCTTCGCTGCAACAGCCGTCATCCGGGAACAGGTCAAAGTAGACGGACAGCGTCTTGGTGGCGATGGCCACGGCCTTTTTGCGTTCCGCGTTGGTCGTATCCGTCTGGAAGACGGAGAGGAGCACGTTCTGCGTGCACCACGGCGACCAGTTCACCGGACGGGGGTTCTCCCCCCGTGCCATCCACCAGAAATCCTTGGAGAGGTACGGAACGACGATCCGCTGGTGGATCTCCTCGTTGATCCGTTTCCGGATCTCCTTTGGAAGTGCATCACCCAACAGGACGGCGGCGGTGGACAGCGTTGCGCCGCTCTCCGCGGCGAACAGGTCGATCACTGGATCCTGGGGGTCGGGAAACGGCATCACATCAGTATCCCTGATATGGAGATTATGGGCGGGCAGGCACCAGGTGGTCTCTTCCAGCACTGCCCAGAGGCCGTCCATGATTTGGTCGAGGAACCGCCCTTTCTTTTCCACCCATTCGCCCAGCACCAGGGATGAGAGCATCCGCCTTCGGGTGAAATACCGCTTCTCGAAACTCGGCGCGCTCTCCGTTACGGGTATACGCCAGATACAAGAAAGCGGGATCATCGGGAATTCCTTCCCCAGACAGGCCTCCGCCTGTGTGATGATCAACGCCCGGTCTTCCGGCAGGATGTCCCCTGCGGGCAGCGTCCACTCATGCGTCACCGCCATCGATTTTCCTCCCATACAATTTTTGCACGTAATCCCGAGGGGAAAGCCCCTCGTGTTTCTTGAATACCTTGGAAAAGTAGAACGCGTTCTCAAATCCCAACGCCCCGGCGATCTCGTACACCTTATACGTACCCAGCCGGAGCATCTCCTTGGCTTTGTCCATCTTCACTTCGGTGGTGTATTCCACGAATCCCATGTCCCCGTACTTGGCGAACAGGGAACTGAGATAGTTCTCGCTGAAACCGAACACCGAAGCCACATCAGAGAGGGAAAGCCGTTTGTCCAGATTGGCCTTGATGTACTCCTGGACCTTGCGCACCACCACGCTGCGCCAATCCTGCCGACGCAATGTCATCACATGGGCCATTCCTTCGGAAAGGATATCCAGATACCGGATGCAGTCGGCGACGGAACGGGCCTGGTAGATCACCCGATAATCCATCTGGCGCTGGGCAAACAATTTCTGCACTTCAGCCTCTCCATCGGGAAACATGGTGTAGACCAGAAACAACACCCCGCTGACGGCCGGAAACGGCGGAAAGCAACGAGACGTTGTCATCCAGAAACGCCTTGCCCATCTGTCGGCACAGGGCGCTGAACGCATCCCCATCCATTTCGGTCAATGCCTGGGAAAGGCGCTCCCGGTACGGACTGAGGTCGAACCGCTCCGTACGCGCCTCATCCAGGGCAAAAACCAACGGATGATCTTCCGTCGCCTTCTCCGCGTTCGCCCGGGCTGACGCGAAGGAAAGATCACAGCGGACCAGTCCTTCCACCTCTTTGCCCACGGCGCCTTGCATGTCCAACGAGAAGTAGTTGCGGATCACCGTGCGCGCCTTGTCCAACGCACCACGCAGGATCGTCTCCGCCGGCCGCGGCTTGGAGGAAAGGAAGAACAGCACCACCACGTGGCGCATGTCCAGCGGAATGACATGGCAGGAGGCAAGGTTGGACAGCGTCTGGGCCAGCATCCGGGATGCCGCATAGTACTGGGTGCTCTCTTTGCCGTCCCCGCCTCGAAACGTCAACGCCGCCACGGCGACATACGGAGTCTCTTCCTTGATGCCCACCTCGGCAAGCTGGGGGGCATCCACGGCAAGGCCGTTGAGCAACCGGAGGTACGTCCTATCCTTCAACACCTGAAGCATCACCTCATCGTTCTGCGGCGTTCCTTCAGAGAGGTGTTCCGCCTGGATGCGGGCGATTGCCTTGTCCAGGGCGGTGGAAAGCGAAGCGGGAGTCAGTTCCAGTTTGACCAGGTACTCCACCGCGTTGAGATTGATGGCCTTCTTGACCAGTTGGAATTCCTCGTAGCCGGTAAGCAAAATGAACAGGGGGAGCTTCCGCCCTTCCTTGACGCACCTTTCCATCACCTCCAGACCGGAGAGAAGCGGCATCTTGATGTCGGTGATCACGATGTCCGGCTTGCTTTCCTGGATACGATCCCACAGTTCCCTGCCGTTTCGTGCCGTGGCGACAATCTGGGCATCGTGTTCCTCCCATGGGATGATCGACTGCATGCCGATGAGCGTAAGCGGTTCGTCATCGGCGATTACCACATGGTACATCAGGTTCCCTCCTTGGACGACAGGGGAAGAAGAATCATCACCCGGGTGCCTACCCCCGGCGTGCTCTCCACCGTCATGCCGTACGGCGAACCGTACATGGAGACGATCCGCTGGTTGACATTATACATCCCGATGGACTTGAACATCCCGTCCGCCCCGACATCCCGTTTTTCCAAAAGCGCCTGGATCTGGGCCTTTTCCATCCCCACCCCGTCATCAGCGATGGAGAACAGCACGTCCCCGCTCTCGGTCTGTTCGGCGCTGATGGTGATCGTCCCGCCCCCCTTGGGCTCCAGCCCATGGAAGACAGCGTTCTCCACGATGGGCTGGAACGTAAAGCGGGGAATCCGTATATCCAAAAACCGCTCCGGCACCTGTTTCTTCAGCTCAATCGTCCCGCCGTACCGGTAATTCTGGATGACGAAATAATCGTCCAGCAGGGAGAGCTCCTCAGTGATGGTGCACCACTCCTGGGGGCTTTTGGAAACGTGCCGGAGGAGATTTGCCAGGGCGGTGGTCATCTCGGCGATGCCGTCGGCCTTCTGGATCGTCGCCATCCACCGGATGGAGTTCAGCGTATTGTTCAGGAAGTGCGGGTTGATCTGCGCCTGGAGGATCCGGTACTCCAGTTGCTGCCGCTCCTTGGCGTCTGCCAGCCTGCCTTTGATCAACCCATCCACCTGGGCGGAGAGCTCGTTGATGCCCCGTCCGATGTCTCCCAGTTCGGACTCGTACTCGATGGAAGGATCCCAGGAGAAATCCCCACCAGCGATGGCGTGCATCTTCCGCTGGATGGCGCTCACCGGCTCCCGCACCTCCCGGTTGAGAAGCAGTGTCAGCAGGGCGCCAAAGGCCAGAAGCATCCCGGCGACCATCAGGATCAACAGCAGGAGCGGGAGGGTCTCTTCCCTGCTGGAGTACGGCACTCCCTGGGAAAGGAACACGTCAGCGCCATCAATCTTGGTGGAGACGACCATGTGGCTGCCTCCACGGGTACGGGTCACGTCCCCGGCGACGGACGGGAGATTCCATCCCCCCACCTTCACCTTGGCGAACCGTCCATCCTCAAACCGGTAGGAAACATCCCCCAAGGTGAGATACAACGGGCTTTCCGCGTCGGAATGGTAGCCTTTCAGCCGGTCGGTGAGAAAGGAGGCGGAAATTTCCAACAGCAGATACCCAAGCGGGTGTCCGGACTGCGGTCCGTACCCGTACAGCGGCTGGATGACGGGCAGCACCTGTCCCGCATCCGCATGCAGAAGAGGATCATCCACGATGTCACAGAACGCCTGGTAACGGCCGTCCACGGGAAACAATGAGGTGAAGTTCTCCACGGTAAGCGGCCTGCTCTCCACCGTTTGGGAACCGACTTGGATCAGGTTGGTGTGGTTCCTGTCGACGACCACCATCCGGTACAGGCTCTCCTGGGAACGGTTCTCCGAAAGGATCCGGGAAAGCTCATCGTAGGATGCGAGCATCTTCAGCGCGTCACCAGGTTTTTCCAACCAGGTGGTGATGACAGAGTTCTGCCGTACCCTGCGGCGCGCCTCGGTGATGTCACGCAGGTCGCTCCCCGTCAAGGCGCTGACCAGCTGGAGATTGTACTGTGCCGAGTTGGCCCGGCTTTCCAAGGCGTTCCGTTTGTACGTGATGGCGACGAACAGCCCGACGGACAGGGCGACCAGCGCCATGACGAGCGTGGTGATCATCACAAGTTGCCGTTTCAGCGTATGCCGGACCATAGGGACAGTGTACTCCAAAACAATCGGTTTTGCGCGCGTGAAAAAATACATCTTTTTACGAAATATGGCATGTGTTTGCCAAAACTCTGTGAAAAATCGATGAAATATTCCATGCATTGGAGAGTATTTTCCATATACGTCAATGAAAAACGGGTGGACACTTTTGGTATCAATGCAAGGATTCACGCATGAGGAGGTTTTACGTTATGCGTATTCTCAAAAAGACCGTAGTACTGGCGCTCGTCGCACTGATGGCGGTCACCAGCGTATTTGCCAACGGCACGAGTGAAGCGCCGGCGGCAAGCAATGCCAAGACGGAACTGGTCTGGGCGGTGTGGGATATCAATTCCACCGCGTACTACCAACCGTTGATCGATGCCTATGAGGCGAAGAACCCCAACGTCACCATCCGTATGGTTGACCTTGGTTCTGCGGATTTCATGACTGCGTTGCAGACCCAGCTCGCCTCGGGCAGCAGCGAATTTGATGTCGTGACCATCAAGGACATCCCGGGCTACAACAACCTGGTGAAAAAGAACATGCTGGTCAACCTGAACGACTACATCGCCAAGGACGGCGTGGACACCAAGCTGTACGGCGGCACCACCGAGCAGATTTCCGTCAACGGCAATCTGTACGCCCTTCCGTTCCGCTCTGACTTCTGGGTGATCTTCTACAACAAAGGGCTGTTCGACAAAGCCGGTGTGGCCTATCCGACCAACGACATGACCTTCGAGCAGTACGACGAGCTTGCCCGCAAGATGACCAGTGGCAGCGGAGCAAACAAGGTGTATGGCGCCCACTATCACACATGGAGAAGCTGCGTGCAGTTGTTCGGCATTTTGGATGGCAAACACGTCATCACCCAGCCGCCGTATGACTACCTGAAGCCGTACTACGAGATGGTGCTCAATCAGCAGAAAGATGGCATCTGCCAGAACTATGCCACGCTGAAAGCGTCCTCCATCCACTACTCCGGCCAGTTCCAGAACGGATCCGTCGCCATGATGAACATGGGTTCGTGGTACATCGCAACCCAGATCCAGAAAGTGGCCGCCGGTCAGGCTGACGCTTCCAAGGATTGGGGCATCGTGAAGTATCCGCACGCCGAGGGCGTCGAGCCGGGTTCCACGCTGGGGACGATCACCAGCCTGTCCATCAGCCAGGGGTCCAAGAAGAAGGATGCGGCTTGGGACTTCGTCAAGTTCGTCACCGGTACGGAAGGTGCTGAAGTGACCGCCAAGACGGGAACCATCCCCGCCATCATGTCCGATTCCGTCGTGGACGAGATCGCTTCGATGCAGGGCTTCCCCACCGATGCCAACAGCAAGGAAGCGCTCCACGTCGCCAAGGCGTATCTTGAGATGCCGCTGAACGACAAAGCCGGACAGATCGAGACGGTGCTCAACCAGGTGCATGACGAGATCATGACCTACAACATCTCCATCGATGATGGCTTGAAGAAGATGAGCGAACAGGTCCAGAAAGTCCTGGACGCCAAATAACCCGTCCGTAAGAAAAGATGCCGGAGCTTTTCCTCCGGCATCTTTTTCGTTCCGACGTATCGGAGAGGATCATGTCAACCAGAAAAGCAGAGATCAAGAAAACGCTTGTCGCCTATTCGTTCATCGCGCCGAACTTCATCGGATTCGCCGTTTTCACCTTGGTGCCGATGATCTTCGCCTTCGTCCTGGCGTTCCTCGATTGGGATGGATCGCCGTACAATCCCATGCATTTCGTGGGATTCAAGAACTTCGCAAATCTCGCCGGCGACGAACAATTCCTCGCGGCGTTCAAAAATACCATCATCTACACGGTGGGTACCGTACCCCTTACGTTGATCATGTCCCTGCTGCTTGCCGTGCTGCTCAACCAGAAACTCAAGGGACGGGATTTCTTCCGCACCGTCTGTTTCTTCCCCTATGTCGCCTCCATGGTGGCGGTGACGGCCGTCTGGAACATGCTGTTCAACCCCGGCATGGGACCGGTCAACGAAATCCTTCGTCGCCTGGGGGTCGCCAATCCTCCGGGGTGGTCGGCGGACAAGGACTGGGCGATGACCACCATCATCATGTTCTCTGTCTGGAAGTACATGGGCTACTACATGATTTTGTACCTGGCAGGACTGCAGGGCATCAACCCGGAGTTGTACGAGGCGGCGAACCTGGACGGGTGCAACGGCTGGCAACGGTTCCGCAACGTCACCCTGCCCCAGCTTTCCGCCACCACATTCTTCGTGCTGGTGATGCTGGTCATCCAGTGCTTCAAGGTGTACGACATCGTCTACATGATCACCCAGGGAGGACCGGGAACGGCCACGCTGGTGATGGTGTACGACATCTACAACAAAGCGTTCGTCTACTCGACCTTCGGCGCGGCGAGCGCCGAGGCGATCGTCCTGTTCGCCCTGGTGCTGGTCGTCACATTGATCCAGTTCCGCGGCGAGCGCAAGATGGAGGCGTGACATGCAGGTAATCAGCACCAAAACCCGAATCCTTCACGTCATCGTCTACATTCTGCTCATCCTCTGCACCGCCTTGATGGTCCTGCCGTTCCTGTGGATGCTCTCCGCGTCCCTGAAGCTGGACAAGGATGTGTTCACCTTCCCCATCCAGTGGATTCCCAAGCATCCCCGCTGGCAGAACTACAAGGACATCTGGACGGAGATTCCGCTGCTCACCTTCGTGAAGAACACGGTGAAACTCACCTTGATCGTCACGCTCCTGCAGCTGTTCACCAGCTCGTTCGCCGCCTACGCGTTCTCCAAACTCCAGTTCAAGGGGAGAAACGCGTTGTTTCTGGGCTACATCGCCACCATCGCCATGCCGTGGCAGGTGTACATGGTCCCCGCAGTTCGTCATGATGAGCAAGATGGGGTTGAACAACACCCACCTGTCGATCATCTTGCTCCAGGCGTTCTCCGCTTTCGGCGTGTTCATGATGAAGCAGTTCTACTCCAGCATCCCCACCGAGTTGTGTGAAGCGGCGCGGGTGGATGGCATGACGGAGTACGGCATCTACTTCCGCATCATGCTGCCCCTGTCCAAGCCAGCCCTTTCCACCCTGACGATCTTCACGTTCGTCAACACGTGGAACGACTTCTTGGGACCATACATCTACTTGACCCGGCAGGAACTGAAGACCATCCAGATCGGATTGAGAATGTTCATCAGCCAGTATTCCCAGGAATATGGCTTGATTATGGCGGCCTCGGTGATTACCCTTATCCCGGTGCTGATCGTCTTCCTCGCCCTGCAAAAGTACTTCGTGCAGGGAATCGCGACGAGCGGCCTGAAAGGATGAACATGCAAGCGATCACCGCAACAGAACGTACCGAAGCACTGGATGACGCACTCGCCATCGTCAAACGCAATATTCCCCGGTATACGGAGCAGTGCCAGAACCACTCCTCCGTCCACCACTGGTATCCGGCCTGCGAGAACGACCAGTGGACCTGCGGTTTCTGGCCGGGGGAGCTGTGGCTCTCCTGGGAGCTGACCCATGACGACACGTACCGCCGCTGTGGGGAGGCGATGGTCAGAAGCTTCGACCACCGTATCCGGAACAAAATCGCCGTGGAACACCACGACATGGGGTTCCTGTACACCCCGTCGTGCGTCGCGCCGTACCTGCTCACCGGGGACGAAACGGCCAAGGAAGCGGCGATCCTCGCAGCGCGGCAGTTGATCACCCGGTTCCAGAACGTCGGGGGATTCCTCCAGGCGTGGGGACCGATGGGAGCCAGGGAAAACTACCGCTACATCATCGACTGCCTGCTGAACCTCCCCCTGCTGTACTGGGCGAGTGAGGTGACCGGGGACGAGACGTTCCGAGAGATCGCCATCACCCACACCAGAACCTGCCTGGACCATTCGTTCCGTCCGGACCATTCGACGTACCACACGTTCTTCATGGATCCCGTCACCGGAGAAGGGGTGCGCGGTGAGACCTGCCAGGGCTACCGCGCCGATTCCTCTTGGGCGCGGGGACAGGCCTGGGCCGTCTACGGTCTTGCCCTGTCGTACAAGTACACCCAGAATCCCGATCTCCCCGCCCTGTTCGACGGCGTGACGGACTACTTCGTCTCCAAACTGCCCGAAGACATGATCCCCTACTGGGATTTGATCTTCCAAAGCGGCGATGAGCCGAGGGATTCCTCCTCCGCATCAATCGTCGCCTGCGGGCTGCTTGAGATGGCCCGTCTGGTGCCGGAAAAAGCCGACAGGTACACCCAAACGGCCAAGCAGTTGATGGGCTCCCTGGTCCGCTCCTACCGCGTCCACAAGGACGATGACGCAAACGGCCTGGTGTACCATGGCACCTACTCCAAGAAATCTCCGTACAACAGCTGTACGGAGGAAGGGGTGGATGAATGTGTCAGCTGGGGTGATTACTTCTACCTTGAGGCGCTGATGCGCCTGGAGAACCCTTCCTGGAAGGAATACTGGTGATACCATCATGCAGCAAGCGACGTTTTTCAAACGGCTGGAGAAAGCCTATCCCCTCACACAACAAACACAGAGATATGGGAAGAAGCAGTTTCCCAAGGACGTAGAGGAGACCATCGCCTTGGCCGATCAGATCGCCCAAAACGCGTTCGTCTTCACCCTCCGCTGGGACATGGAGAAAACCAGCAAGCCGGTGCGCTTTCCCAACACGATCGACTGGCTGTACCAGCCGGGGGATGATCCGGAATTCATCTTCGCGTTCAACCGGATGCGCTTCTGGGTGACGTTGGGTCAGGCGTATGTGCTCACGGGAAACGAGACATACGCCAAGGCGTTCGTCTCCCAGGCGGAGAGCTGGATCCACACCGTCAAGCGGGACGATCCCGCCTCCGCCAACGCGTGGCGGACCATCGAGGCGGGGATCCGGATGGAGAACTGGATGAAAGCCATCCGGTATTTCCAGGGCTCCCCCGCCCTGACGGACGACTTCCTTGACCTGTTCTCCCAATCAATGCGGGAGCACATGCGCTTCATCATGGGCGTATGGAACAGCTTCAACATGCTCTCCAACTGGGGGGTACTGGCAAACCATGGATTGTTCATGGCATCCACCCTGCTGCCCCAGGACGAAGAGACAACGAAGGCCACAGCGGAAGCCATCCGTCGACTTTGGGAAGAACTCTCCATGCAGGTGTACGACGACGGCGTGCAGTGGGAACAGAGCGCCATGTACCACAACGAGGTGCTCCACGACTATCTGGACGTGCTGTGGGTCGCCAAGAAGCTTGGCGTTCCACTTCCCCAAGCGTTCACGAACCGGGTGCACAAGATGGCCCAGGCTGCCGCTGCGTGGCAGAAACCCGACGGGACAGAACCATTGAGCGGGGACAGCGACAGGATCGACCAGCGGGATCTGATGGAAAAAGCCGCCGTGATCTTCTCCGATCCGGCGCTTCGCGCCAAAGGTGAAGCTCATCTCTGCTTTGACGCGTTCTGGGAGGTGGGGCTTGCGGGGGAACGGAGCTACCAAAAGCTTCCCAAAGCTCATACGGATCCATTGCTTCTTGCTCTTTCCGACGCGGGCCAGGTGTATTATCAGAAGAACGGAACCTATCTCCGCTTCAAGGCGGGAACATTGGGTGCCGGCCATGGGCACGCCGACCAGCTCCATCTGGATCTGTTCGCCCAAGGGGAAGACATTCTGGTCGACGCAGGGAGATACACCTACGTCCCCAAACCGGACCGGTACGTTTTCAAGGATGATGCCGCCCATAATCTGGTGACGGTGGACGGGAAGAACAGCTATGTCTGCCAGGACAGCTGGTCGTACTCCAAGATGAGCAAGGCGTACGGGCTGAAGTGGAATGAGAAAAACGGTCTCTGCCTGTTCCAGGCGGGGCACCTGGGCTACTACCAGGACGGAGTGTTCATCTCCCGCTCGGTCATCGTTCTCTCCCCCACCCGCTTCGTCATCGTCGACCGTCTGTATGGTGACAAACCCCACACGATGGAAGCCCATTTCCACTTTCATTCACGCGGAACGGTCAGGCACGAAACCAAACAGCTTCTCCTACACGGGAAAGAAAGCCAATGTCTGGTTCAGCGCCATCAACGCGGAGCAACTGACGCTCTCAGACAGCCGGTACTCCGAACGGTATAACGAGGAACAACCAAACAAGGCAGTGACTGCCATGCGTCATATCGGCCGCTTCGGCTCGATCATCACCGTGGTGGCCATCGGAACGCCTGCCGAGATCCACAAGGTTCCGGTGAAGAGCACGTTCAAAGGTACGGTGTTCTCCGATGACCAGGTGGAAGCCGTCTCGGTGGATGGCACCATCGTGGTGGCCAGCCATTACGAGTGGGGTTCCCCGACAGACAGCTTCCAGGTGGACGGCCACGTCGGCTGGGGCCAGTGCGTCGTCTTCCGTCCGGGTGACACAAACATCGGCACCGTCCTGGAATACTGAGCATCTTCCCCTCTGCTGTACATTCCCTTGACCTTTCGTCGGGGAATGGCCATATTGTTAGCGGAGGGTAACAATATGAAGACTACAATCAAAACGAAAGGGATGATGTGCACCGGATGCCAGAAGCGGGTTACGACCGCATTGAACCAGGTGGAAGGCATCCACGATGTGGATGCGTCGTACAAGACCGGTGACGTCAACCTGACGTATGACTCCGAAGAAGCGCTGAAGAACGCAAAACAAGCCATCGAAGACACCGGTTACGAGGTGGTCTGATCATGGAAAAAAAGGACATCTGTGTCGGGGACATGGAGTGCGCAGCCTGCAGCGCGTCCGTTGAACGGGTGCTGAAGAAGCTGGACGGCATGCAGAACGTGGCGGTCAATCTCGCCACGGAGAAAGCCCATGTGGAGTATGATCCACAAAAGCTCTCGTTGGATAAGATTGAGCAGACGATCAAGAAGGCGGGATTCTCTGTCATTGAGGACGAAGCGGAGCAGAAGGAAGTACGAGACACAAAAATGCTCTCCCGGAAAATCCGTCTGTGGATCGCCATCGCGATTTCCATTCCGTTGATGCTGTTCTCCATGGGCCACATGTTCGGCCTTCCCACGTTCCCGCCGGTTGTCCAGTTGATCCTCGCCACGCTGGTGATGGGATGCGGCTACACGTTCTTCACCCAAGGGTTCAAGAACCTGTTCCTGCTCCATCCCAACATGGACAGCCTGGTGGCCGTCGGCACGACGGCAAGCTATGTGTACTCCATCGCCAACATGATCAACGGGAACCACATGCACCTGTACTTTGAAGGTGTGGGGACGATCATCACGCTGGTCATGCTGGGCAAGTACATGGAGGCGAAATCCAAGGAAAAGACCGGGGCTGCCATCAAGAAGTTGATGGAACTGGCCCCGGAGACCGCCACGGTGATCCGTAACGGCCTGGTCAGCGTCATCAACGCCAAACGGGTCGTCGTGGGAGACGTGGTGCTGGTCAAACCGGGAGAGAAGATTCCGGTGGACGGGGCGATCACCGAAGGGGCCACGGCGGTGGATGAATCGCTGCTGACCGGTGAGAGCATGCCGGTGGAGAAGAAGGTCGGAGACACCGTCTACGGCGCGACGATCAACACCACCGGAGCCATCACCTACACGGCGACCAAGGTTGGTGGGGATACGGCCCTGGCCAACATCATCAAGCTGGTCCAGGACGCCCAGGGCTCCAAAGCCCCGATCGCCCGGATCGCCGACCAGATCTCCGGGTACTTTGTCCCGGTGGTGATGGCCATCGCGCTGGGAGTGTTCCTGGCATGGAAGCTGACCGGCTCCTCGCTTGACTTCGCATTGGGTACGGCGGTGAGCGTGCTGGTCATCGCGTGTCCGTGCGCCCTTGGCCTTGCCACCCCTATCGCCATCATGGTGGCAAGCGGAAAAGGAGCCCAGATGGGCATCCTGTTCCGTAACGCCGGCTCCATTGAGGAACTGCACAAGGTCAAGACCATCGCGTTCGACAAGACCGGTACGCTGACCCAAGGCAAGCCGGTGGTCACCGATCTGGACGGAGATGCCGATCTCCTTGCCGTCGCGGCGTCGCTGGAGCAGGCAAGCGAGCATCCGCTTTCCAAAGCGATCGTACAGAAAGCCCAGGAACAGAAGCTCACCCTCTCCAAACCCACTGATTTCCTTGCCATTGTCGGCGAAGGAGTTGTGGGCAACGTAGATGGCAAACCGGTGAAGATCGGCAACCAGAAGTTGATCGATATCCCGGAAGCGTACCAGAAGAAGATGGAGAATCTTGCCAGCCAAGGCAAGACGGCCCTGGCCGTCTCGCTGGACAACCGGGTGATCGGCATCATCGCCATCGCCGATACCCTCCGGCCGGAGACCAAACAGACCATCGCCACGTTGAACCAGATGGGCGTCCATACGGTGATGCTCACCGGAGACAACGAGCGGACTGCCAAGGCCATCGCCGCGCAATGTGGTGTCTCTGACTTCGTCGCAGGCCAGCTTCCCGGACAGAAGGAAGAGACGATCAAGAGCCTCAGGGCAAAGTATGGTGAGATCGCCATGGTGGGGGATGGCATCAACGATGCCCCTGCCCTCGCCCAGGCTGATACGGGAATCGCCGTAGGAAGCGCCACAGATGTCGCCAGGGAATCGGCGGACGTAGTCCTGGTACGCAACAACCTGGAAGACGTGGCCAAGGCCATCAAGCTCTCCCATGCGACGATGCGGAACATCAAGCAGAACCTGTTCTGGGCGTTCTTCTACAACTGTCTGGGCATCCCGGTGGCGGCAGGACTGCTGACCTTCTTTGGCGGTCCCACCCTCTCCCCGATGATCGCCAGCCTCTGTATGGCCTTCTCCAGCCTCACCGTTGTCACCAACGCCCTCAGGCTGAACCGCTTCAAGGCATAACCAACCAACGGCAGGAACCCAACCCTTCCTGCCGTCTTTCTTGCCCATTCACAACAAACCACAAAACATACACACCCACAAACCCACCCTATCAAGCCCAATTTTCCATCACTTCCCAAGAAATAACAAACCGAACACAATCTTTCACACCCACCAATCCAACACTCCCTTTCGTTACGTAAATGGAGATTTACGTTATGAAGAAAAAGTTTGTGTTGGTGTTGGCTCTGGTTCTGTTGGTTGCCACCACTGCGGCATTCGCAGGTGATGTCAATTTCTCTGGACGGGCTCGTGCTGGGTATGTATTCAAGTTTACGGATAGTGGAACTGCGATTACAGCCAAATACCCCACTGAAGCCAAAATCAATTTTGTGGTAGCTGATGCGGATGGGTTGTGGACGATTACGTACAAGACGATTGGTGCTTCGGCAGTCTTTGGATCGAATGAGAAATTTGGTGCTATAGTAAACGTCAAAAATATATTCTCTTTCAATTAAAGTTCTCTCGTGCTACAATTGTTGTAGAATGAGGAGAGCTTTATGAACAACCGTAAGTTCAAGACCGATAAATCCACTCTGATACAAGAAGGGAAGCAGATAGTAAACACCACGGAAGACGGAAAGTACATCAGGAAGGTAACCCTGGTGAACCTCATGCTGCGAGGCGTATCAGCTTCCCAGATCGGGGATGCTGCCGGGGAAACAACCAGAACGCTTACGATGTGGATGAAATCGGTCGATGAGCATGGCTTCGAATCCCTGAGGCCCAAGAAGCAGCCGGGGAGACCTTCGAGGCTCTCAAAAGAACAAAAAGAAAATATTAAAGACGACATAACCAAAGATTCTTCTGTCTTCGGATACAACGTGTGGGATGGAAACACCCTTTCCGACCATATCGGCAAATCATATGGCGTGACCCTTCAGACGAGGCAGTGCGAACGGCTGTTCCATGAGCTCGGTTTCTCGCTCATCAGGCCCCAGACCTTCCCTGCGAAGGGGGAACAGGACAGCGAAGCCAGGGAAGCGTTTAAAAAAAACTCGAAACCCTGACCTCAGACGAGCAAAATATCATCGTTTACCAGGACGAGGTACACTTCAGCATACAGAGCACAGTTGCCCGGGAATGGGCGAAGAAGGGCAGCAAGCCCCAGGTGAAATCGTATGCAGGGCGGAAGAACGCATCCTACAGTGGATTCGTTATTCCTTCCGACGGAAGGCTTTTTGTCTCAAAGCCGCTGTGGTTCAACTGGGAAACCACCATCGAGAGTTTCAGGCAGTTCATCGCCCGATGCAAAGTCGATGAAATCAACAAGAGGATCGTCCTCGTCTTGGACAACGCCCCCTGGCACAAGAAAGCGAAGCGACTTGTCGAGAAAGAACCCGAGTACCAGGACATCCGTGACAGGATGACCTTTGTTTCGCTTCCTCCATATTCCCCCGACTTGAATCCCATCGAGCAGGTGTGGAGAATTACCAGGAGGGAAAAGACCCACAACCATTTCTGGCCCGACTTCACGAGTCTTTCTACCACTCTTGATTCCTGGTTTGCCTCACTGAGCAATCCAAATGAGAAAATCAGGACCCTCTGCTCATTCAAACCAAACTGAACCAATCAATGACGTTTACTATAAGATCATGCAAACCGTCAAGGAAACCCTTACAGACGAAGAAATTGAGAAGATCAGAGAAGCATGCGAGACACCACGTGATATTGCATTGATCGACTTCCTCCTCTCCACAGGTATCCGTGTGAAAGAGCTGGTGCTGCTCAATCGTTCAGACATTGATTTCCAGGAACGCCAATGCAAGGTTCTGGGAAAAGGGGTACCGTCAATGATCTTTCGCACATTTAGCCTCCACTTGGGCGGTCGTCAGCCGACTGGGGGGTGTCAATAGTTTTGTGTAAATGATTTCCTATAGTTTTTCCTCTTCCTTCGAACATTATAGAAAACTGGTTCAGTGCGGCACCCCAATTGGATATTGGCATGGTCCATTTCTTAGAGGCCTTGTTTATCGCAAGGTACATGATCTTGTAGATTGAGTCGTCGGTAGGGAAGGCCGCCCGGTTCTTCGTTATTTTGCGCAGCGAGAAGTTCAAGGATTCTATGGCATTGGTGGTGTAGATGATTTTCCTGATCTCTTGAGGATACTTGAAGAATTCCACGAGATCCTCCCAGTGGGTTTCCCAAGACTTCCGGATCATGGGATATTTGGCATTCCAAGTCCCGCCGAAGTCCTCAAGACTCAATAGGGCCTCCTCCTCGGTTGATGCCGAATACACCTTCCTCAGGTCCCTGCAGACCGCCTTCAGATCCTTGTAGGAAACAAACCTGGTGCTGTTGCGCACCATGTGGACGATGCACAGCTGGACCTTGGTCTGGGGGAAGACGGCCCTTACCGCATCGGGAAAACCGGTCAGCCCGTCCATGCAGGCTATGAATATGTCCTCGACCCCGCGGTTCTTCAGGTCGGTGAGGACCCCCATCCAGAACTTGGCCCCCTCGTTCTCGCCGAGATAGAAACCGAGGACTTCCTTGCGCCCCTCCATGTTGATCCCAAGTGCTATATGCAGGGCCTTGTTCTGGTTCTTGCCGCCTTCCCTGCTATTCACCCGCAGCGCATCAAGATACACGATGGGATAGGCGGGAGACAGCGGCCTGTCCCTCCACTCCCTCACCTCGGTGAGAATGCTGTCGGTGACCCTGCTGACAAGCTCTGCCGAGACCTCCACCCCGTACATGTCCTGCAGGTGGGCCTGGATGTCCCGTACGGTCATCCCGTTGGCATACAAGGCAATTATCTGCTCGTTGAAGATCGGCAGCCTCCTCTCATACTTGGGGACCAGCACCGGTGAGAACTCGCCGTTCCTGTCCCGGGGGATGCTGAGCTCGACCTCCTGGTCCTGGGTCATGACTTTCTTGGTGGAGTAGCCATTGCGGCTGTTACCGCTGTTGTCGCCCGCAGATTCGTTCTTCTGATATCCGAGATGGTTGTCCATCTCGGCTTGCAGAGCTTTATTGAGGATGCGGGAGGTTAATGCCTTGACCAGGCCATCTTGCCCGAACAGTTCATCTTGGGTGACCCCATTGAGGTCCAGTTGGTCGACGATTCCATCGATGGCATCTTTCTCTCGTTTGTTTCTCTTGGCCATTTGCTGCTCCTTTCATTAGCATAGCAGATTTCCATTTACACAAACTATGTTACACCCTCGCCGACTGATGACGAATTTGCCTCCTGATTCTCCAGATACTTCATGCTCATGTACCGTTTCTCTCCCCAGGCCGTCCCTTCAACGTGTCGCAACCTGGCACAGACAAGCATGAGTGCGCTATTGCCGTCAGGGAAAGTCCCGACGACCCTCGTCCGCCTTCGTATCTCCCTGTTCAGCCTCTCGATGACATTGTTGCTGCGGATTTTGCTCCAGTGTTCCCGGGGAAAGAACATGTAGGTCAGCGTCTCATGGATCCCCTCTTGTATCTTGGATGCCGCCTTGTCCAGTTTCATCTGCCTCAGCTTCTCGACGACCTGTTCTGATTTCTTCATGGCGCTCTCATGGTCCTCCTGCGCATGGATGGCCTTGAGCATCGCCGCCACCAGCTTCACCTTGCTCCGGGGAACCACGCTGAACACATTCCGGTAGAAATGCACCGTACACCTCTGGTATCGGGCCTCGGGAAATACTTCATTCACCGCTTCCAACAGTCCCAGGTTCCTGTCGCCGATGAACAGCTGGGTTCCTGACAGGCCCCGGCTCTTCAGGTCCCTCAAGAAACTTCTCCAGCCTTCAGTATCTTCCTTCATCCCTTCACAGGCTCCCAGAACCTCACGATAGCCGTCGCTGTTCACTGCCATGGCCACCAGCACCGCCACATTCTGGTATTCTCCGCCCCAGGTGCGCTTGAGATAGATGCCATCCAGATACACATAGGGATATTCTCCCTGTAACGGCCTCTGCCTCCATACCTCGATGTTCGCATATACCTTCTGGTTCAGTTCGCTGACGGTCCCTGCGGATACCCGGGAACCCCATAAGGCTTCGGTGATGTCCTCCACACGTCTGACCGACACTCCGGCCAGATACATCTCCACCAGGGCTTCCTCCACGCTGCTCTCCCGTTTCTGGTAGCGCTGGATGATCGCTGTCTCGAACGTCAGCTTGCGCAGCTTGGGAATCTTCAGCTCCACATCCCCGGCCTTGGTCAGTAGATGTCGCTTGTAATGTCCGGCCCGTGTATCGGTCCGGCTCTCCGTCCTCTCGTATCTCTGGGCGTTGGTCAGACGGTCCGCTTCCTCATCCAGAAGGGTATTCAGCGTTGCCTCGACACTTTCACGTACCAATGTACCCAGCTGCTGTTTCACTACATCCTCATTAAACTGTATAATCTTCTGTGACATGGTCTGTCTTCTCCTTGGTTTCTTGTGGTGTTTGGTTACCTACATTCTACCAAGTGGAGGCGGACCATGTCTTTCATGGCCTCATACCAATGTGCGAAAAATATCGTACCTTATCGGAAAAGGGAACAAGGAACGTGAGGTGTATTTTGATGCAAAAGCAAAGATGCATCTTCTCGAATATCTCAATTCCCGTACAGATAATAATCCTGCCCTCTTTGTCGCACTACGAGAACCGTTTGAGCGCATGAGCATCACCGGAATTGAGATTAGAGTAAAACAAATCGGATTCAAGGCCATTCACAAACGAGTGCATCCCCATAAATTCAGAAGGACATTAGCAACCATGGCCATTGATAAAGGTATGCCGATTGAACAGGTGCAGAATCTCCTTGGACACGTAAAGATAGACACTACCATGCATTACGCTATGGTGAACCAGGAAAACGTGAAGATGTCACATAGGAAGTTTATTGGTTAAGCAGTTAACAGAAGGAAATTCGTAAATTTATACAATCTTCCATATTCATCAATATTCATATGATGATTAACAAAAATAAGCAACATATAAATGTTACTCTTCAGCGATAAATGCGTATTTAGTGTACGTAATTGGTAACAAGCTATTATTATAATCGTATTTTTTTTGAAAAGTGAAGTACCAAAATTGTGAAACTGTTTTTTTAATATCCTGAATTAACTATTGGACTGGATATCATAAAAAAACTGCTATGGGAACTCCCACAGCAGTTATAAACATATTGCTTAACCCAAAATTAGAACGTGACTTCCACGGACGGGGTCAACGAGAAGGCTTCACCCTTAACATCGTAAGAACCGTCCAAAGCATAGGTCACGCCACCCATCTTGTAATTTGCACCGGCTTCGATCGTCGTTGCAATATTGGAAAGATCTTTCAAAGTAAGCTTGGCGTACATACTGGCATTCTTAATACCGCTGTAGGAAACCTTGGCGATCACGTTGCTCGTCCCAGCAAACAGCTGATACTCGGCATATGCGCTGAGATCGGCATAGGAACCACTGACGGCAGCAAGAAAATCACTTTCCTTCTGTCCCAAGAAGTACACTTCCTGAGCGGAAGCGGAGAGGCCAAAATCCAAACCAGCAAGCTTCGCAATGTCGATCATCACGGAACCGCCAACGGCACCAGTAGCATCATCACTGGCAGGACTCTGGAACTCGTTCTTTGCATAGTTGGTATAACCGGCAGCAACACTCATGCCCTCAACCGGAACAATCTTTGCACTTACCAAGAACGGATGATTCGTTGCATCGGTAGGATCCAAAGCAACATATGCGCTGGCAAGCGAAGAATAACCCACGGTCAAAGCAGAAGAATATGCACCTTTCATTCGGAGCTTCAGACTAGTACTATTGGGATCGCTGTAAACGGTCAATCCGTCCATCGTAGTGGAGTTACCAATGTCGAAGGTAGCGGTTACATCGCCCATATCGACACCGTTGGCTGCCAATGCTTTATCCAAATAAATAGAAAGCTTGCCACCAATTTTATTACCGAAATCCAGCGGGCCGCTCCCCACCGAAACCTTCCAAAAGTCATCGGCAATGCTCAAGCCATCGATACTAATTTCTGTACTCGCATTTACAGCTGTAATGCCGGGGAATGCGAACTTGTATCCGGCCTTAAAGGATCCGGTCAGCGTAACAGGAGCAGCTGTCACAGCAACCGCAGCCATAAGCACCAGAGCCAACACCAACACAAACTTTTTCTTCATAACGTAAATCTCCATTTTTGCGTGAGAATTAATTGTAAATTCAGTATGGATACGTATTATGTAAGTAGGATGGCATAATTTTGACAGCAAAGTGAAATAGTGTGTGTAGTGGGAAATGAATTTGGAGTTATATGAGCTAATTTCTTCATATATGGAGAAAATATGGAGATTAATGGCATGTTTGTCATTCCAGTGAAGGTTACACTGACACACTTATTCATTTTGTCAAAAATGATGAAATTTGTGTTAGCACCGTTTTCCCTATGCTAAGACCTGAAAGCAGGACAGAGGGGGTGAAAAATAAGGAATATCTGCTATCCTTGGAAAGGAGAGGCAGACATGGGGAAAAACCGGAAGACGTATCAGGAGTCATTCAAGAAGCAGGTGGCGATCGAGGCGCTGGAAAGCAAGAAGACAGTAGCGGAAATCGCTTCTGAGAACGGGATCACGCCCGGCATGGTGTCAATGTGGCGAAAATCGTTCATCGAAGGAGACTTCAGCAAGGATCTGGGGAAGACGCGCAAGGAGCTGGAAGAAAAGCAGAAAGCGCTGGATGCGGCGACGATGGCGCTGGGGAAAGCCCAGCTGGAGATCGAACTGCTCAAAAAAAAAGTGAATCCGCAGGGATGAGCGTCTACGAGCTGGTGGACCATGAAAGCGCAGTGGAATACCTTCGCGGGGGCCTTGGCCTTCCGGTATCCGGCCAATGCCGTCTCCTGGGAATCTCCCGGAGCAGGTATTACCAGTGGAGGAAGCTGCGGGAAGCCAGGAAAGCAATGCCTGAACGGCAATATGATGGGCGGAAAGAAGAAGAACTCGCATTGGTTGACAAGATCCTAGGCGTCTGGACGGAGAATCCGGCCTGGGGATACCGGAAACTGGGCAGGTACCTGCAGCGGAACGGTTTCCCCTCAGCCACGGAGAAACGGGTGCGTCTCATCTACCAGCGGCTGGGCATCCATGGGGTCTCCCCGGTGTTCCGCACCACCCGCCAGCCGAAAGGGAAATGCCTGAAGCACCCGTATCTGTTGAGGGGGAAGAAGATACGGTTCTCCAACCAGGTATGGGAGACGGACATCACCTACATCCGTCTTCCCGGAGGGATGGTGTATCTGACGGCGTTCATCGACGTGTACAGCCGGAGGATCCTGTCCTGGAGCCTCGGGCGCACGATGGAAAGCGGGTTATGCGTCGACGCGCTGCATGAGGCGGTCATGAACCATGGGATACCGGCGATCCTGAACACGGACTGCGGAAGCCAGTATCTGGGTGGTGATTTCCTTGATGCCGCCTCCAGTTACGGGATCGAGATCAGCAACGACTCGGTGGGGAGATGCCTCGATGACGTGTTTATTGAACGAACGTGGCGGACCCTGAAATATGAATGCATCTTCCTTCATGAGTGGGGCACGATGGAGGAACTGGAGAAGGGATTGGGGATATTCATCAGGAAGTTCAACTTCGAGCGGCCCCATCAGTCGCTTGATTACCGGACGCCGGACGAAGTGTATACGGACGGACGTTTCCCGTCAGCGGGGGACGAACCGAAGAAGACTGAGGTGGCATAGGAGATTTCCTTGTTTTCCCGCCACCCTGTCTTGACAAGGGGCTTAGCTCATCCCTGTTTTCCTGCATATGTATGCAGTTTACCATACAATGGAGACGATGACATCCCCTTTGTCCTGGTGAATCTCCGCTTTTCCCCCATGGAGAACCATCACCTGCATCACGATGGGCAGTCCCATTCCGTTTCCTGTAGTCCCCCTACTGAGGTCTCCTTTGGTCCAAGGCTCAAAGAATTCCACGTTCTCCGGAAGATTTCCCGGGTTGGTGAACGTCATGGCATTCTTTCCGATCGTCCAGATTACGCCATCGGTGGTTGCCTTCAACGCGTTCTTCAACAGTTCCTTGCAGGCGACAAGGAGTTTGTCCTGGTCACCGGAGAGTTTGGCATTGGAGGTATCCACCTTCACCCGCATCCACTCATCCGGGCTGAACTGCCCGCCGACCAGATCGACGAACTCGGCGACATCCATCGGCTGGATGTCCGCCTTGGCGTCCGGACTGATCAACTTGGAGTACAGGACGACGGCGTTGATCCGCTCGGCCAGATCGTCGTTTTCCTTTTTGATCATCTCCATTCCCTTCTTGTCCACCGGGAAGACGCCGTCGGCCATGCCATCCAGAAGCAACTTCATGCTGGAAACCGGTGTGTTCAAGTCATGGGTGATGGAACGGAGCCATTCCCTGCGGGAGCGCTCGTGCATCAAAAGCTGCTTGTCCAGTTCCCTGATGGACTGGTTGATGCCCAGGTTCTCCTCCACGTTGGTGGGAGGAATGGCCACATCGTGCTTTCCCTCGGCGAGTTCAGAGAGGGCGTTCTGGATGCCTTGGGTGTACCGCTGGTTCCGCTTGCTGATCCTCGCCGCCATCCACAGGGCGATGATCAGCGCTACCGGGATGGACCAGAGGAACGGCGTGAGGATGCCCTGGAGGAAGTGGGACAGCGGCTGGTAGGCGAACGGAGAGAACGCGATCACATCCACCGTGGCGATCTCCGTCCCATTGACCATGATGGCGATGGAACCGGCAATGTCACGGGCCCGGAGTTTTCCGGGAAGGAGGATCTGCTTCCGTTCGCTCTTGTCCTTATATAACACAGAGGTAAAGGTGGTCACCAACCCTACTTTCGTCTTGGAGATGGTAATGACGTACAGATCCGTCTTGGCCGTCACGGCGTGGAACGTCGATTCTGAGAGCTGGCGTATCACTTCCGGTGTGGTTCGTTGCCTGCGGTCAGGGAAGCCCAACGGCATTCCTTCCCGGGTCTTTCCGAACGTCGTGACAACGTCTCCCTCGGTATCTTTCAGAAGCAGGCCGCTGACCCGTCCATCCGAGGCGCTGAGCAGCACATCGTCAAGGTTGTTGATGTTCCACCCATCGTACGGCACATTGACGGTCAAGGCATCGGCAAGGGATTGGACGTACGTCTGGTAGATATCCTGGTTCCACTTCCGTTGCTGGCTTGTGGTGCTGACCAGAAACACGGCAACCTGGATGGACAGGACGACGAGCAGCACCAGAATGAATCCCAGGAAAAGCCTGGCGAACTGTTTACGCATGCTTATCCTTTGCGGTGGCCTACGAAGCGGTATCCGTATCCCCGTACCGTCTCGATCCAGGCGCCATCGCCCAGCTTGCCCCGGATGTTCTTGATATGGGTGTCGACGATCCTGTCATAGCTGTCGAAGCTGTAGTCGAAGCACTGCTCCAATATCTGGGCGCGGCTGATCAACTGGGGATGGTTGTGGATCAGGCAGGCGAGGATCCGCCACTCCGCCGCGGTGAGGATCACCGGTTTCCCGTCACAGGTAAGCGTGTGCTCCACCTCGTCGAAATCCAGCGAATGATCCTGCACGTAGAACCACCCGCCTTCCATGTCCGCTTCCCCGTTCTTCTGTTTCTCCGTACGGCGAAGCACCGCCTTTACCCGCATGACCAGCTCCTTCGGGCTGAACGGTTTGGAGATATAGTCATCCGCCCCCAGTTCGAAGCCGAGGATCTTGTCCGACTCCTCGGTACGGGCGGTCATGAAGATCACCGGAACTTCGTACTGGGTTTTCAATTGCTTGACGAAACTGAACCCGTCGCCATCAGGGAGCATCACGTCCTGGATCAACAGGTCGGGGGTCAGCCGGGTGAACGCAGGACGCGCCGCGGCCAGGGTGGCGAAGCCCTCCACCTTGAAGCCGGAGAGCTCCAGGTACTGCTTCACCCCCTCCCGGAGGACATCATGGTCCTCGATGATGTAGATCACCGGAATCTTCTTGGACGGTTCATCCTTCATGGTCCGCATCCTCCGTCTTCTTCACCGGTTTGCCGTTCCGCGGCGCGACAAGCGGGGCGGAACCGGTTCCTTTCCCGGCAAAGCGGTAGCCGTATCCCCGGACCGTCTCGATCCACTGGGAGCCCAACGGCCCCATTTTGCTCCGCATGTTTTTCACATGGGTGTCGACGATCCGGTCATAACTTTCAAAACTGTAATCGAAGCAGTGCTCCAGAATCTGGCTCCGGGTGATCAAAATGCCACTGTTGGCCACCAGGTAACTCATGATGCGCCACTCAGCCGCCGTCAGCGGGATCGGTTTTCCATCGATGAAGAACTGATGGCTGGTCTCGTCCAGCGTCATCGTGGAATTATCCAGCGTCCACTGGGATCCTTTCATCGCCGTGGTGGAGAGTCGGTCGATGCGGCGGAACAACGCCTCGACCCTGAGTTCCAGTTCCTTGGAGGAATACGGCTTGCAGATGTAGTCGTCGCATCCCAGTTCAAAGCCAAGGATCCGGTCGCTTTCGCTGGTCCGGGCGGTGACGAAGAACACCGGGAAGCTGTACGTCTGCTTGAGCTTCTTGATGAACGAGAATCCGTCTCCATCGGGAAGCATCACGTCCTGCAGCAGGAGATCAGGGACCTGTTTGGCGATGGCGACCTGCAAGGCGTGCAGATCCTCAAACGCCTGGACTTCAAACTCATACATCTCAAGGTACCGTTTGATGCCCTCGCGGTCCTCCGCATTGTCATCCACCACATAAATCAGCTTCATACCACGAATAATAGCTTCCTCCTGTTTCCATCTACAAGATACGTCCGTCAGGAATACAACTTACTTACCTGTTTTACCACACAATCTTCACAAAAACAACAAGAACCCCGCTCTCGCAACGCGTGCCCGTTCCTTGTATACTGATTCCCGTGCAACGAAAAACCCTGGTCGCCGACACGCTTTCAATTCTCATCTCCCTGACCGTCGTCCTGTTGATGGTCAGGTTGAACCCCGTACAGGGAGGTTCGTACCTCAATGTACAGGGAACGGAAGGAACGTACCGGTATCCGTTGTCGGTGGACCGGACCATTGATGTCCATGGGCCATTAGGGGAAACCACCGTGGTGATCAAGGACGGGAAGGCGTTCATCACGGACAGCCCGTGCGAGTCCAAGGCATGCACCAGGATGGCTCCGGTGACCAAGAACGGGGGATTCGTCGCGTGCCTGCCCAACGGCGTGCTGCTGTCCGTCGCATCCAGCGGGGAAAGCGAGGTGGATGATGTCACCAACTGAGAAACGGACCTGTTACGTCGCATCCACCACCCTGCTTCTCTCCGCTCTGGAGTATCTGATCCCCAAACCGCTTCCATTTCTCAAGCTGGGGCTGGCCAACCTGCCGCTCCTTGTCGTATTGGAAAGTTTTGGATGGAAGGAGTTCCTCGTTTTGGCGCTGCTGAAGGTATGCGGTTCCAGCATCATCTCCGGCACCTTGTTCAGCTACGTGTTCCTTCTGGTGTTCTTCGGCGGCATGGCCTCCGCCGTGGTGATGAAAGGGGTCTCGTCACTGTTGAAGGGACACATCTCCCCGGTGGGCTGTTCCGTCCTGGGGGCGCTCGCCTCCAATCTGATCCAGCTGTGGGGCGCCTCGATGCTGGTCTACGGTCCGTCCATCTGGGTGGCCGCGCCATTGCTCCTGTCCATCGGACTGGCATCCAGTGTGGTCCTCGGCTTTCTGGCTTCTTCATACCGGAAGCATGGCACGATGCTGACCCATGATTTCTCCCAAGGCAACGCCGCTTCGTGGATCACCTACCCCCACACCGTCCCGTTCACCCTGCTTGCCGTCATCGTCGTGCTGCTCGCCCTGGAGAAGAACCCGCTTCCCCTTGCCATCTCCCTGGTGGCGCTGTTCTGCGCCCAGAAGGCAAGCGGGAGAAAGATCATGCTGGTCCCCAGCCTGGTGTTGTTCCTCTCCATGCTGGTCCTCTCGTTGTTTGAACCGAACGGCAAGGTGTTGTTCTCCCTGGGAAGCCTCACGGTTACCGAAGGGGCGTTGAAGGACGCATCCATCCGGGCGATGCGTCTGGTGGCGCTGGTCTCCGCGTCCCAGTCGATGGTCGTTTTGATGCCCCGTGTTCCCGGCAAGTTCTTCTCCATGCTGTCGCTGACGCTGGGCTACTTCGCGTCGTTCCGTATCCACAAGAAGAACGGTTCGTTCGTCCAGTGGATCGACGCGTCCCTCTCCTCGGCGCTTACCGGCACCCCCAAAGCTCCCAAAGCACCCCGCATCGGGCTGGTAACCGCGCTCTGCGTTCTCTGTGCGCTCTCCTTGATCGTTTTTTGATGACAAGTGCAGAACAATCCGGTATAACAGAAAGAACGATGACGGAAACGATGTATCAAGCATACGGACAGCGAAGCGCAGCGTTCGCCCGTGGGTTCGAAACAATGGAGCGCTCCCTGCAATACTGGTGTCTGGAGCACACCCCTTCACGGGATGTGATGCGGAGCCTGTGCCGGTTGGACGCCAACAGCGGGTGTGAGTATCCCCCGTTGTGGTTCACCCACCAGGCGGAAACGTATGCCTACGCCACCGTCCTGTGCGACGCCCAGACGATCCGTCAATGGGCCAAGGGAGAGAAACGGCTCGACCCGATGGCCCAGGAGATGGTCGCCACATGGACGGAGAGCCCGGCCATCTGGTGCTACTTCACCATTTTGGAAGTCAAGGCCAACGATTTCTTCACCATCAGCGACCGCCTGACCGGCGCTTCTCTGACGCTGTACAGCCCGGCACTCTCCTGCCTGGTGCAGGATACGCAGAACCTGACCAAGCACTTCGTCGCCCTGATCGCCACCAATGGGATGTGCATGCAGAGTTTCGGGATGATCCACTCCAACAACCTGGGGGCCAGTGATCTGGATTTCTTCTGCACCATGCTGGACCAGCAGGCCTATATGACCAGCGGCTTTTCCAGGGTGGTGAACAGCCATTTCATCGACTTCCTGGGCATCGACGCCGTCACCCATGTACCGACAATGACCCATGAAGGTATCTGGCTGAAACAGACGTTCAACAAAGTCACCTTCGACACGTTTGATCCCGCCATGCTGGATGACGCGTGGGAGACGGAACGGAAAGGATCCTATGCCGCCTCTACGTTGGTGCGTCGAAGTCCTGCATTGGCCGCCAGTGGCGCCTCCGACGCGTTCTGGGAAGACGTTCCGTTCTCACGGCCCACCCTGTTTCTGGACCTGCGAAGCAAGTCCGGGTGGCTGCACACGCTGGGACGATCCAGCTACAACGAGTTCATCAAGGTGATCCGCTTCCTGTTCCCGATGATCCCGATGGACAAGGTGATCGTCCCGGACTACGTCGTCTCCCCGTCGATGGTCCATCTGATGGAGATGCAGAAGCGCAAGTGCCCATGGTCGGACTGCACCGAGCCGTTCGACCAGAACGAGAGTCTGAACAACGAGGCGGCCCAGGTTGAGCGGATCGTCTCCGACCACGTCCGTTCGTTGGGGACGCCTCCATTGTTCCTTCGGGGTACGTCCACCATCAAAGATCCCAATGGGCTTACCATGGGCAAAGGTCCGGTACGGGTCGGCATGCGGCTGGAAAGCCCGCTCGAGGATTCCCCCCTGTTCTCCGTGACGATGGATGCGCACCTTACCGCTGTCGTCACGGCATGGAAGGCCATGCTCGCTTCGGACGCGCAGGTGACGCTGAACCTGTTCTTCCAGCTTCTCTGGTACCATGCAGGCTGCTTCAAGGAAACGGACGCCTATGCGGCGGAGCTTTCCAAACAGCTTCCGTTCCTTCTGAAGCGTCATCCCGCATTCCCTGCGGACTTTCATTCCTTCTGCCTGGATACGATGCAAAAGGAAGGCTTGTTGTTGGTGCAGGGAACCACCATCCGGCCATCACTGGCCTTCGCCAAGTCGGTCATCTGGAAATGAGCGCCATCAAGTTGGTCTGCATGGACGTCGACGGGACGCTCCTGGGGGACGACCATATCCGGATTCCGGATCTCAACCGGGTGGCGCTCCAGAAAGCCTTCCAGAAAGGCCTCCATCTTGCCCTGGTCAGCGGGCGTCTTTCCGCCTCGCTGAGGCCGATCCAACAGAACCTGGGCATCACCGGGCCGCTGGGCTGTTTCGGCGGAGCCTTGGTCGTCGACGAGAGGGACCAGATCCTGGACCAGCACCCCATCACCAAAGCGCAGGCCATCCGGGTGATACAGCGGGTGCGCCCCACCGGCATGACGATCTTCCTGTTCGGCCAGAACCACTGGTACAAGGAAAAACAGGACGCCTTCGCCACGGTGGAAGAGGAAGTATCCTGCGAAGGGACGATGATCGGAGACTTCGAAACGTTCATCACAAACCGCACCACCCCTCCGTTCAAAGTCCTCTGCATGAGCAGTGACCATGACCAGGTGTTGCGCATCCAGGCAGGGCTCCAGGAGGAATTCGGGAACGAACTGTCCGTCTGTCTCTCCTCCCCCCGGTACATCGAGGTATCGGTCAAAGGTATCGACAAGGGAAACGCCGTGGACGTGCTGCTCTCCCACTACCATCTGGAGAGAAGGGAGTGCATGGCCATCGGGGATTATGAGAACGACCTGGGGATGTTCCGGGAAGCCGGACTGTCCGTCGCCATGGGCAACGCCCCGGATGACATCAAAGCCAAGGCTGACTGTGTCACCGATACCAACCAGGCAGGAGGCCTGGGGAAAGCCATTCTTTCCATCCTATGAACAACCCTCTTTCGGTGTACCGGCACCTACCCCGGGCGATTTACGTCCTTTCGTTCGCCACACTGGTCAATTCCGTGGCCAACTTCGTGTATCCCTTCCTGGTGCTGTACCTCACCACCCGCCTGTCGTACTCCGCGGCCCAGGCGGGTCGGTTCATGACCCTTACGGCACTGTTGTACGTGCCTTTTTCCCTGTTGGGAAGCGTCATCGCCGACCACTTTGGAAGAAAACGACTGATGATCACCACCCAGCTGTGCATGGCCGTGGTCTGCTTCCTGTGCGGTTGGATTGACGGCAGCCCAGCCATCCCCGTCTTGATCCTCATCGCGCTGGGATTCGACGGGATGTGCGACCCGGCGCGGACGGCGTTGAAGACGGACGTCACCACGCCGGAGAACCGGCAGGCCAGTTTTTCGTTGGTATACCTTTCCATGAACCTGGGGTACACCGTCGGACCGATGATCGGAGGACTGCTCTTCTCCTCCCACATCCGCTGGCTGTTCTGGGGGAACGCCATCGCTCTGGCGGCATCCACCATTCCGGTGGCGCTGCTTGTCCCGGAATCCAACCCTACTGCGGAAGAGATCCGGAAAAGCAGACAGGGGAACGCGGCCGATCGCGCGGAGGAAGGGTCGTTGTTCCACGCGCTCCGCACCCGCCCCTTGCTGCTGCTCTTCGCCGTGGGGATGACCTTCTTCTCCTTCGGCTACAGCCAGATGTCGTTCGCCCTGCCGCTGTTCTTCACCGATCTGTTCGGAAGCCAGGGCGCGTTGCAGTACGGGCGTATCATGGCGTTCAACAGCGTCATCGTCGTCGTGGGGAACCCGCTGGTCATCTCCCAGGCCAAACGACTGCCGCCGCTGAGGAACCTGGCGGGCGCCGCGGTGTTGTTCATGCTGGGGTTCCTTCCCTTCATCTGGACCCGACGCCTGTGGGTGCTGTACCTCGCCGCCTTGGTGTTCACCGTCGGGGAGATCCTCTGGGTGAACAACGAACGCACGTTCGTGGCGAACCACACGCCCATCAGCCACCGGGCGCGCTTCGGCGCCATCCTTCCCATCATCGAGGGGACGGGGCAAGCCCTCGCCCCATTTGCCGGAGGCGCCATCATCGACCGCCTGTCCATGGATTGGCTGTGGATCACCTCCATCATCTCGTTTTTCATCGGGGCGATGATCATTTTGGCGCTTTCCCAAAAGAAGTGGCGGGAAAGCCAATAAAAAATCCACCCGGACTCCCGGATGGATTTTTTTCTGTTCAGACAGCTTAGAAGACCCGCTTCTGGCCGCGCTTCAGCACATCCGTCAGCGTCTTGCCGGGGTTCTGGAACCGCTCCAGCAGGATCATCGCCGCGATGACGTACGGCTTGTAGGAAGCCTGCTTGTACAGCGGGGTGAGGTAGCGCTCGAACACCGACGCGTCGACTTCCCCTTCCTTGCAGGACACCCCGGTGATGTCCGCCGGCAGACAGTGCAGGTACAGCGCCTTCCCGTCCTTGGTGGTCTTCATCAGATCCTCAGAGCAGGTCCAGTCCTTGTACTTGGCGTTGTTGGCCAGGCACCGCTGTTCCAGCGCTTTCAATGCTTCGTCATCGCCCTGCTCGACGATCTTGGTCCGCTCCTGCATGATGGAGAACGGAGCCCAGGACTTCGGGTAGACGATGTCTGCATCCTTGAACGCCTCTTCCATCGTGGCGACCTTGCGGTACGAGCCACCAGAGACCGTGGCGTTCTTTTTCGCCACTTCCTCCACTTCCGGCATCACGTCATAGCCTTCCGGATGGGCAAGGACGACGTCCATGCCGAAGCGGGTGAACAGGCCGATGACTCCCTGGGGGACGGAAAGCGGCTTGCCATAGGACGGGCTGTACGCCCAGGTCATGGCGACTTTCTTTCCTTTCAGGTTCTTCTCTCCGCCGAAGTAGTTGATCACACTCATCATATCGGCCATGCACTGCGTCGGGTGGTCGATGTCGCACTGCAGGTTGACGATCGTCGGGCGCTGCTCAAGCACGCCGCTGTCGTACCCTTCCTGCACGGCATCGGCGACCGTCTTCATGTAGGTGTAGCCTTTGCCGATGTACATGTCGTCCCGGATGCCGATCACATCCGCCATGAAGCTGATCATGTTGGCCGTCTCACGGACCGTCTCGCCATGGGCGATCTGGCTCTTCTTCTCATCCAGATCCTGCACCTCAAGCCCCAGCAGGTTGCAGGCGCTGGCGAAACTGAACCGCGTCCGGGTGGAATTGTCCCGGAACAGGGAGATGCCCAGTCCGCTGTCAAACACCTTGGGGGAGATGTTCTGCTCCCGCATGGCGCGGAGGACCTCCGCCACCGTGAAGATGGCGTGGATCTCGTCGTCGCTTTCCTTCCACGTGTGGAAGAAATCATTCAGGTACATCCCTTTGGTGTCCAGCGTTTTCAGCTGCTCAATCATCTGTTCGATCGCTTTCTTGTCTTTCATACGTCCTCCGCGTGTCAGGGACATCATAGCATCCGCCGATGTCCCTGTCCACTTCTTTTGTTGCGTTTTGTTGCAGTCTTGTCAGAGTTTCCCCAATTCCTTAAGAATCTTCTCCGCCGTGAACGGCCAGGAACGAATCCACACGCCACAGGCGTCGTGAATCGCCGTGGCGATGGCCGGCGCTGCTCCGTTGGCGGCGATCTCGCTGATCGACTTGCCTCCATACGGGCCGTCCTTGTCATCCACGTCGATGAACACCGCCTGGAAGTCGTCCGGCGCCTCGTAGATCATCGGAACCCCGTAGTCGGTGAAGTCAGCGTTCAGGCAACGCCCGTCCTTGTCCAGCACCAGCCCTTCGTACAACGAGTGTCCGATGGACTTCATCACCGCGCCGTACATCTGGCACAGGGCCAGCTCCGGGTTGATGGGAGTGCCACAGTCCTGGATGGCGTAGAACTTCATCACCTTCACCTCCCCGGTCTTCACGTTGACCGCAACCTGGGCGAAGTGGGCGCCATACGGAACGGCGCTCGCCTTGGTGGCGAATCCTGCGTGCCCGATAAGCTGCCCGTGACCGGTTCCAGAGAGGGTGTCATGGCTGAGCTTGGCGTAGGAAAGCGTCTTGCCCGTCTTGGTGCTGTACACCTCTCCGGGAGCGCGGGTGATCAAATCATCCGCATCCTCGCCCATCTGGTAGGCGGCTTCCTTCAGCATCGCCTCCTTCAGGCTCTGGGCGGCCAGCATGGACGCGTTGCCGCTGAAGAACGTTCCGCTGGAAGCGTAGGCGCCGGTGTCAAACACACAGCTGTCCGTATCCCCGCTCGTCACGGTGACCCGATCCAGCGACACGCAGAACGCCTCGCTCATCACCTTGGCGCTGATGGTATCCAACCCGGTACCCAGGTCGGCGCCACCGCTGAAAATCTCGAACGTCCCGTCGGTCAGGAGCTTTGCCCAGGCGTTTGCCTGGTCCAGTCCGGGCAGACCGGAACCCTGCTGGATCATGGCGAAGCCTTTGCCGATCTTCCAGTCGGGATCCGTTGAGGTTTCCTTCTTCCCCCAGTTGATCATCCGGTGGCCTGTCTCCAGCGCCTTTCCCAACCCGCAGGAACCGACCGGCACGACGTTTCCGGCACGCCCTTCCCCCAGCCCTTTGAGGATCTCCAGCATGTAGCCGGTCTCCACCTTGTTCTTGAAGGCCATCTGGTAGTAGTCGATACCCAGTTTGTCGGCAAGCTCCGCCATGCAGGTCATCAGGCCATAGGTTCCCTTGGGGGAACCATATCCCTGATACGCCCCGGTGGGCGGGATGTTGGTGTAGTACGTGATGACGTCGAACTTCATGTTGTCCACCTTCAACAGGGGCAGCGTCTTGGAGCAGGCGTTCATCGGAACGGTGAGACAGTGGTTGCCGTACGGGCCGGTGTTGGCCCGGACATCCATCGACACCGCCGTGATCGTCCCGTCGCGTTTGGCTCCCATCTTCACCGTCACGCGCATCGGATGCCGGGTGCTGGTATTGGTGAACTCATCCTTGCGGGTGTGCCGGTAGAAGATCGGCTTGCCGGTGATGTAGGTACAGTACCCGACGAGGTCTTCGATCAGAATATCCTGTTTGGAACCGTACCCGCCTCCGACATGTTCCTTGATCACCCGGATCTTGTTCTCCGGAAGCCCGGTCACCCAGGCGACGATCCGCCGCACGTGCCAAGGCACCTGGGTGGAGTCATGGATCTCCAACCGTCCGTTGTTGATCAACGCGTAGCAGGTATGCGGTTCCAGCGGGGTGCACTGCACCTGGCTGGTCTGATAGGTGCGCTCGATCACCATGTCCGCTTCGGAAAATCCTTTTTCCACATCCCCGATGGCCCCATGGGCCTGGCTGGCGATGTTGTGCCGGATATCCCCGTGGAGCGGGAACTGGTAGATCACCTTGCCGTCACGTTTCTCGTAGGTCTTGTTGTACGCGGCGAGATCGGCGGGAGCGCCGCTCCGATACTCCACCAGTCCGTTGTGGACCAGCGGAGCGCCCGGCGCCATCGCCTCTTCCACGGTGAAGATCGGCTTGCACACTTCGTACTGTACCTTGATCATCGCTGCGGCGCGCTGGGCGTGGTCCATCGTGTCCGCAACGATGGCGGCCACCCGGTCTCCGACAAAACGCAGGTGCCAGTTGAACAACCTCCGGTCATGAGGACTTGGCTCGGGGTTCCCCTGTCCTGCCTGCATGTAGAACACGTCCGGACAATTGGCTGCCGTGACAATCTTCACCACCCCGGGGGCTTTCTCCGCTTCGGTGGTGTCGATGGAGGTGATGAACGCCGAAGCGTACGGGCTTCCCAGTACGTACAGGCTGTACGGTGTATCCGCTCCGATGCGGTCCTCCACGTAGCTGCGCTCCCCGGCGACCAGCTGGGGGCCATCGATCTTTCCCATCGGCTTTCCCACATAGGAGAGATTCTTGCGGAACGAGGGAGCGGTCGGTTCCCGATAGGCGCCATAGTCCCGTTTCTCCACGGCAAGCCGCACGGCAAGGTAGTACCGCTCATACCCGGCGTCGCGGATGAAGATGCCGCTGAGCACCTGCTTGACGTCCTCTGTGGTGGGATGGCTGTTGTGTTCCAGAAGCCAGGTGAGCAGCAACGCCGCTTCCGGGGCGTTGTAGGCGCTCTGCACCACGCCTGCGTCGATCATCGCCTGCTGGACGATGGAGAGGTTCCGGGAGGAACCCAGACCGTCCGCAGTACGGATATCCTTGCCATTCGCCTGGACGGCGAGCATCAGATTGGCGTAGGCGGGGACATCGTCGACGAGCACCGTATCGCTTCCGACAAAGCCTTCCCCGTTGTCACTGTCACGAACGGCGAAGTGGCCCAGACGGACCAGCATCTCCCTCAGACTCTCACCCGGTTTGGTCGTTACCGTCTGCCGGGTTCCGTTGATGGTGCAACTGATGCGGCTCATGCTCCCTCCTTGAAGAACTTCTGGTACATCTCCCACAGCGCTTCCTCAGTGATGTACCGTTTGTAGGCGGCGCTTCCCGTCAGGTCATCCGTCGCGGTGATCTCCCCTTGCAGCACACGATGGAACTCCTCCCGTTCCACCTGGGATTGTTGTTCGATGAGATTCTCCGTCTCCTTGAAGCGGACCAGGCCGGTTCCTTTGATGGCGGCGTACATCCGGGCATGGGAAACCACCCCGTTCTCGGTGCATTCGCTGCCGAATGCGCAGGTGACGGCAGCTCTGCCTTCCACCGTCCGGGCGAACCTCCGGGAGGCGACGAACCGGGAGTGATCCGGAATGATCACCTCCAGAATCAGGCTGTCCCGATACGGCTCGTGGTGTGCGTGATATTCGCGAAGCGGAAGATTCTCCTCGCTGGTGGAGCCGTCAGCGACAAGCTGGGCGGTCTGCAGGCGGGCCCGCATGGCGAGGAGCGTACAGACGATGTAGGCGTCATCCGAACAGAGGGCGATATTGCCCCCGATGGTTGCCATGTTCCGTTTGGTGAACGAACCCATGAACCGGAGTGCCGTCTTCAGGGCAGGAGGAACCAACGTATGGTCCAGCGCCTGCTGGAACGTCACCATCGCGCCGATGTGCAGGCCGTATTGGTCATGGGAAATGTCGGCAAGACCCAGTTTTTCCAAACTGATCGCCGACGATGCCGTGATGGATGATCCCAGCCGGTTGATTTCCGTGCCGCCTGCATAGTAGACGCTGCCCGCCTTGGCACGATGTAGTTCCAGCGCTTCCGTGATGGTCTTTGGTACGGAGAATTGACGCACCATGTTCGCCTCCTTGTCTGAAGCCAGTATACCATACAATTCCACGGTGTGGCCCCAATATGAGGAAAGCCACGGTGTCGCCACCGTGGCCTGCCTTGCCGGGCACACCGGCCCGTTTCCCTTACTTCGCCGCCGCCTCCAGCTGGTACGGCAACATGGCGTAGAACGCGCTGCAGATCTCCAGGTCCTTCACCCGGGTGATCTCGTTGGGCGCGTGGGCCTGCGCCTCATCGCCAGGGCCGAAGCCGATGGCAGGAATATGGTGCCTGCCGGTGGTCGCCACCAGGTTGGTGGAGAACGTCCACTTGTCGACGACCGGCTCGGAAGAGAACAACGTCTCGTAATCCTTCACCGCCGCTTCGACGAGCGGGTGGTTGCGGTCGATCTTCCAGGTGGGGAAGTACAACTCCTGGGAGTACGGGGTCTTCGTCCAGCCCACCTTCTCGTAGTTGGGCATCTCGACGATGATCTGGTCCTCCGGATCCCCGGTGGCCTTGCTCACATACTCCTTGACCTGCTTGATCGCCATGTCGGCGTTCTCACCCCAGGTCAGACGGCGGTCGCAGTAGATCATGGCGTAATCGGCCACGGCGCACTGGCTGGGTCCTTTGACGTCCATCTGGCTGACGCAGATTGTTCCCTTGCCCAGGAAGTTCTCCGCATCCGGCTTCAGATCCTTGTTCAGCTGCTCGATGGCCAACGCGGCCTTGGCGGCCTTGTAGGCGGCGTTGACACCCCGCTCCGGCGCGCTGCCGTGGCAGGAGATGCCGCGCAGGATGATCCGGATCTCCATCCGGCCGCGGTGACCGCGGTAGATCCTGCAGGAAGTCGGCTCGGTGGAGCAGATCAGATCGGGCTTGAACCCTTCCTCTTCGATCATGTACTTCCAGCACATGCCATCGCAATCCTCTTCCATGACGGTGAAGGTGAAGTATACGGTGTATTCGCCACCATAGCCCAGCTCCTTCAGGATGCGGCCTGCGGTGATCATTGCCGCGGCTCCGCCCTTCTGGTCACTGGTTCCCCGGCCCCAGACCTTGCCGTCCTTCACTTCCCCGCTGAAAGGATCGAACGTCCAGTTCTTGATGTTGCCCACCTCGACGGTGTCGATGTGCGCGTCAAAGGCAAGCTTCTTCGGACCGTTGCCCACCCGGCCGATGACGCTGCCAAGCCCGTCGATCTTCACTTCGTCGAACCCTGCCTCCTGGCAGAGTTTTACGATCAGGCGGCATACATTCTCCTCCTGGGAGCTGTAGCTCTTGGTCTGCACCAGTTTGCCAAGGTTCTGCGCCGTATAGTCGCGGTACTTGGCCGCCAGCGCCAGAATCTGCTCTTTCTTGTCCATATGTTCTCCTCCTGCCCGTCACGGGGCGATCTTGTCCACGGTTTTCCAAACCCGCTTGGCGACTTCCCTGGCACCGGCGTAGATTTCCGCAACGTCCAGTCCGGGGAACTGATGGTCCTCCATCACGACCTTTCCATCCACGATGACGCTCTTCACACAGTTGGAGCTCATGCCCCACACGAAGTGCGAGGCGGCGTTTTCCGCAACCAGCGGCGTCGGGCTGTGGTAATCCAGAATATCCAGATCGGCCGTGTATCCCGGCTCGATCCTCCCCAGCTTGACGGGGAAGTACTTCTCCAGCAGCTTGTTGCCCCGGGTCAGGGCGGCAAGGAAGTCGGACGGCCACCACGGGCCACCCTCGTCCTTGTGGTTGAAAAACGCGATCTTCAGCTCCTCGAACATGTTGCCGCCGCATCCGTCCGTGCCGATGATCAGATTCTTCACGTCGCGGAGGTGTTTGCAGTACCCGACATGATTGTTCATGTTGGACCGGGCGTTGTGAGCGAAGAAGCAACCCCGTTGGTTGATCAGATCCACCTCATGGTCGTTCAGCCACAGGCCGTGGACCAACAACGAGTTGTCCGTCAGCATGCCGAACTTGTCCATCCGGTCGATGATGTCCATGTTGTAGTGATGGTGGCTGAAGATGGCGTCATAGTCCCCTTCGGCCACGTGGGTGTGGGTGCCGCATCCGGTTTCCTTCATCGCTTCGCTCATCAGCCTCAGGCCCTCGTCCGGGATGGTGAACAGGGCGTGCCCGCCGATCATGCCACGGACCAGCTTCCGTTTCTTGCTTGAAAGAGCGAAATCGTGGTTCTCCTGGACGCCCTCCTCCACTTCCCGCATCCCGCGGTTACGGTCGGTAACCTCGTAGCAGGTCATGCCACGGACTCCCACCTTCTCCATGCCGTCAGCGATCACATCCAGGCTTCCCTTGATGAAGTTCGGGCTGGCGTGATGGTCGATGCAGCTGGTCGTACCGGCGGCGATGGCGTCCAAGGAGCAGATCAACGAGCTGTAGTAGCAGGCTTCCTTGTCCAAGCCGCGGTCAAGCCGCCACCACCACTCCTTCAGCACCTGGATGAAATCCGTCTGGGGACCGGAAGAGACCAACATGCCGCGGGACAGCCCGCTGTAGTAGTGGTGATGTCCGCAGACGTTGCCGGGAATGACCACGTTCCCCGTCGCGTCGATCACCTTGTCCGCCGTGACGCCGTGCAGCGACCGCCTTTGCCGACCTTCTCGATCACCGAGTCCTTGATGACGATGTCCACCCCTTCCGTCACGGAAACAGGGGGACATCGTCTGCATCACCGTCGCGTTCTTGATGACGATCGTCATGCCTTCCTCCTCAGTCGTCCACCGGCCCCAACAGGTAGCCGTACGTCTCGTAGATCGTCTCGATCAGGGCTGCGACCTCATCCGTCACGCCTTCGTCCCCGACCAACGTCCCATCCTTGTCAAACTCCGCCGTATACCGTTTTCCGCCCTGGCGGATCACCACGCCACCGTCACCGTCCTGGCAGAAGCCGTCGTTCTCGCTGTGTTCGAAGTCATCCGTCCGGGAGAACAGGGTGAACTTCTTGCGGTATGGGCCGCCGCTGTACGGGCAGAACGTCTCGCAGTTGCCGCACTCGTTGCAGTATGCGTCCAGATGGATGATCTGGAACGGATTGTCGAACATTCCGGTGTTCCGCACGTCGATGGCCACGTTGGCGCGGTTCGGGCAGACGTCCACACACTTGTTGCAGTAGTAGGAGCATTCCATGCACCGCTTGGCCTCGTTGGCGGCAAACTCCTTGGCGTCAAACTCAAGCGTCTGGCGCATTTGGGCTTTCTTCTCCTCCAGATCGTTGAAGTAGGCGTCCTCTTCCTTGGTCAGCTGTTCCAGCTCATCCTCGGTGAGATCGTCCTCTTCGTCTTCATCTTCATCGTCATCGTGGTCCTCGTCACAGCAGCAACCGTCCTCATCGTGATGGTGATGGTGGTGCTCTTCTTCCGTATCCGGACCAAGCTCCGTATCCAGCGCGTTCTCCACCGCCGCTTTCGCCGAAGCGATGGCACGAACGATGGAGGAAGGTCCGCTCTGGACGTCCCCGATGACGTACACGCCTTCCAGCGGCGTCTTCATCGTCTTCTTGTCCGCCTCCGGCCATCCTTTCTCCGTGACGGGGATTCCCAGCGTCTTCAGGACATCGGCATCGGCCTTCTCCCCGATGGCGGTGATCACCGCATCGCAGGGAATGGTAAATGTCTCTCCGCTTTCCACCGGACGGGCACGGCCGGAAGCATCCCTTTCGCCAAGCTTCATCCGGGAGACGAGGAGCTTGCCCTCTTCCAGACGGATCGGGTTGGCCAGGAATTCCACCGCAATGCCCTCTGCAAGGCAGTTGTCCACTTCCTCGTAGGCGGCGGGCATCTCTTTCTTCGTCCTGCGGTAGACGATCGTCACCTTCTCCACGCCGGGGAACCCGTTTGGCCGCCCGGGCTCCGTCCATGGCGGTATTGCCGCCACCGACGACCACCACCTGCTTGCCCAGACTGACGGAGGAAGGATCCTTCCGATACGCCTCCAGGAACTCCAGGCTGGTGTACACATGATCGCCTTCCAGACCGATGTCATTGTCCTTCTCCGCGCCGAGACCGTAGAACAGGTAGGAGAATCCCTGCTGTTTCAGCTGGGAGACGGTAAGCTGGGTGGGGTCGACGCCATAGTGGATGTCCACGCCGTGCGCCTTGATGAACGCCACGTCCTGCTCGATCACCGCGACGGGGATGCGGAAACCTGGGATGACGTTGCGCACCACCCCACCGGCATCCTTCTGTTTCTCGAACACCGTGGTGTCGAAACCGGAACGGGCAAGGAAGAACGCCGCGGCGAGTCCCGCGGGACCTGCCCCGACGACGGCCGCCTTGATGGAACTCTTGTCCTTCGGCGCTTCCCATTCCTTGCGGAACTCGGCAAAGCCGTTCTCCAGGGCGATCTTCTTCATCTCACGGATCTGCACCGGACCTTCATAGTCACAGCGGGTGCAGTGGCTCTGGCACTGGTGATCGCACAGCCACCCGGTCATGCCGGGAAGCGGGTTGGTGTCGTAGATCAACGTCAGGGCGTCGGCATACCGGCCTTCGCCGCAGAGCTGCACGTACTCGGGGATCGGCTGATGGATCGGACAGGCAACCTGGCAGGGGGCGATGTAGCAATCCGTCAAGGGAAGCGGCATGCCGACCTTCACCGAACTGCCTTCACGGAAATCGCGGGTGACCGGCTTGCAGGCGCCGCTTGCCGCTTCTCCCGCCAGGTGCTCCAGTTGCTGCACGTCCAGCGTGGTCCGGCCCCAGTCTTCGCTCTTCTGGAGCAGTTTGACGATCTGGGTGAGTTTCTCATACCCGCCGGGATGCAGCATGTCGGTAGCCAGCGTCAACGGCCTCAGACCAGCCTCGAAGAGCGGTTTGGCGGTGAACCAGGTGACGCCGCCACAGTACGAGATGGGGAGTTTCCCATCGAATTCCTTGGCGATCATGGCGGCGACGGAGACGGAGAGCGGATACAACGCCCGGCCGGACATGTACATCTCTTCTCCCGGCAACCGTCCCAGCGTGTTGGCCGAACCCAACGTGTTGGTCAGCTTCACGCCAAACTCCAGGTGTTCGCCCTTTGCAAGGTCAGAAAGGCGCCGAAGCATCGCTTTGGCGTCGTTCCACTGCAGGTCCTTCTCAAAGCTTTCCCGTTTCAGGTGGACGGAGGTGAATCCGTTGACGTCCAGAATGCCACGGGCCTTGTCGTACCCCAGGAGCGTCGGGTTGAGCTTCACGTAGGTGTGGATGTGCTTTTCCTTCAGCATGTACGAGCAGATCGCCTCGATCTCCGCCGGAGGGCAGCCGTGCATCGTGCTGATTGTCACGTTGTTGACGATGTGGCTGTCGATCTTCTTCGACAACCCGGCAAGCTTTTTCTCTTTTCCTTCCCACGGGGTGTCATGGAACAGATCTTCCTTCAAAAGCCCGTCCAGTTCCTCAAGGTGTTCGTTCCACCGGGGATCCTTCCGTCCATCCAGCATGCTGTCGATGTATTTCTGCATCTTCTCCGTCTTGATGCCGGAGAGCGTGTAGCCGACGGACATGTTGAAGACGAACGACGGCTTCTCCCATGTTCCTTTGGAGGACAGGGCGTCCAACAGACAACAGACCAGGTACGCCTTGGCGTACTCCTCCCAAGCCTGGGGAAGCGTATACTCGGTGGACCATTCCACGTTGTATCCTTCGTCGGTGGCGTCGATGCACGGTTTCTGCACCGCGCCGGTCGCGGCGAAGTCATCCTTCTCCTGACAGGTCTTCAATTCTACAAAACGGCTTCCCACAAGGTAGCTGGTGATGATATTCTGTGCAAGCTGGGTGTGTGGTCCGGCGGCAGGCCCCACGGCGGTGGTCGCCGTCCTGCCGAAGATGGTCATCGCGTGCTTCCCGTCATCTGTGTAGAAGCGGGTCTCTGGGATTCCGAAGATGGAGTGATGGAGCCGAAGCTCTCCGACGATCCGGTTCACCAACTCGGCGAACGGGACAGGGCGCATGATGTCAGACATGATTTCACCTACCTCTCTTGGTATTGTAAAACAGATTCCCTACAAGTCAACGCCTATATTGCAACAAAATGCAACAATAATCAAGAATGATCACAAAAGTACTGAATATCTCAAAATTTTGAAGAAAAAAAGAGAATTCATACAATATAACCTTTACTTGCTGATGGTTTCAGCTATACTGGTGAAGAACACTCTCGTTTTTGGAGGCTTACATGCTGATCAATCTGAACGTCAACCCTGAGGTCAGGGCGAAGAACGTCAAGCTTTGCAGGGAAAAAGGGATCCTTCTGCCGACTTTCAAGCAGATGTGCGATCCTTCCACCATTCCCCAGGACATCAAGAAAAAACTGAAGGACGTCGGACTGTGGGACGTCAATCCGCTGAACCTGTACCGCATCACCTGGCACAACGAGCCGGTGGAGAAAGGCGGCCAGTTCGGCGGCGTGAATTATATCGAGATCCCCAGGGAGATCACCGGCGTCAAGGCGCACATCTACGCCCTGGTCGGAAAGTTCTTCCCCACCGGAGCCCACAAGGTCGGCGCCACGTACGCGTGCCTTGCCCCTGCGTTGGTGACGGGCAACTTCGATTCCGTCTCCCAACAGGCCGTCTGGCCGTCCACCGGCAACTACTGCCGTGGCGGCGCGTACAACTCCGCCCTGCTTGGCTGCAAGTCGATCGCCATTCTTCCTGCGGAAATGAGCAAGGAGCGGTTCAACTGGCTGAAGTCGGTGGCCGGTGAAGTGATCGCCACCCCGGGATGCGAATCCAACGTCAAGGAGATCTTCGACAAGTGCCATGAGCTGGACCGCGAGCGGGGCAAGCACATCGTGATCTTCAACCAGTTCGAGCAGTTCGAGAACTATCTGTGGCACTACACCGTCACGGGAAGCGCCATCATCGAGGTGCTGAAGAAGCTCGGCGTCAAGGACGAGAACGTCCGGGGCTACGTCTCCTCCACGGGAAGCGGCGGGACGCTTGCCGCCGGTGACCATCTGAAGGATGTGTATCCCAACATCAAGATTGGCGCCGGGGAAGCGTTGCAGTGTCCGACGTTGCTGCGTAACGGCTTCGGCGGCCACCGGATCGAAGGGATCGGAGACAAGCACGTGCCTTGGATCCACAATGTGAAGAACACCGACATGGTGCTGGCCATCAATGACCAGGACTGCATGGACATCTACCGCCTGTTCAACGAGCCGGCCGGAATCTCCTACCTGAAGAAGCAGGGGGTCAAGGAAGAGGATCTGAAGCATCTTCCTCTGTTCGGCATCAGTGGCATCGGCAACCTGCTGGGAGCCATCAAGATGGCCAAGTACTACGAGATGGACGAGAATGATGTGATCTTCACCATCATGACGGATTCCTCGGTGATGTACACCTCCCGGTTGAAGGAGTTGGAAGCGCAGCAGGGTCCGTTCGACGAGATGGAAGCGGCCCGTGTGCTTGCCGCCGCGCTGCATCACCAGGGCATCGAGAACGCCCTGGAGCTGACCTACTACGAGCGGCTGAGAATCCACAACCTGAAGTACTACACCTGGGTCGAGCAACAGGGAAAGACGTTCCAGGAGCTCAACGCCCAGTGGTACGACCGGTCGTACTGGAAGCAGATTCCGCCGATGGCCAAGCAAATCGACGAGATGATCGAAGCGTTCAACAAGGAAGTCCAGCAAGGCTGAGGCATTCAGGAAGGGAGGCGGTTCCGCTTCCCTTCCTTGCGTTTGGCTGTTGGTGTTTCCCTTTTTTCTTTCTTTTATTTTTGAAACTTTTTCTTTTCAGTGAGGTACCCCGATGCGATTCACCTACGTTTGCAACGAATGCGGCAAGGTCTTTGACACGGACCAGGTCATCTACCAGTGTCCCGACTGCAGCAAGGACAACGATGATTTCCACTTCCCCAAAGGAAACCTGGTCGTCCGCTACGATCCGGATGAACTGAGGGCGTTGAAACAGAAGGAGCATCTGAGTTTCTATGACTTCTTCCCCTACCCGGTTCCTGACAAGGAATGCTACCCGGTGGGGAACACCCCGCTGGTCAAGCCTACCCGGTTGATCACAAAGTACGGGGAGAACGGCGTATTGCTGAAGATGGACAGCGCGCTTCCCTCCGGTTCGTTCAAGGACCGGGCAAGCCAGTTGGTGGCGGCCCAGGCCATCGCCCACCATGAGAAGAAGGTGACGTTGGCGTCCACCGGAAACGCCGGGGCGGCGATGAGTTGCGCCGGAGCGGCCTATGGCCTGTCCATCGTGCTGTTCGTTCCCGAGACGGCACCGGTGAACAAGCTGATGCAGTCCGTCCTGTACGGAGCCGAGGTGATCCCGGTGAAAGGGACGTACGATGACGCGTTCAAGCTGTCGCTGGCCTATACCAAGCACTTCGGGGGCATCAATCGCAACACGGCGTACAATCCGATGACCATCGAAGGCAAGAAGAGCGTCTCCATCGAGCTGTTCCTCCAGCTGGAACGGAAGGTTCCCGATCTGGTGTACGTGCCGGTGGGTGACGGATGCATCTACTCCGGCGTGGTCAAGGGGTTCCTGGATCTCCGGGATGCCGGCTTGATCGACCGTCTGCCCCATGTGATCTGCGTGCAGTCCCGGCAGTCAAACGCCATCAGCAGGGCGTTTTCCACCGGCAGGTTCGATGCCATCCGACAGGCGACCACCAAAGCCGATTCGATCAGCGTGGAGAATCCGGCAAGTGGCCGGATGGCGGTGCGGTACCTGAAGGAATCGGAGGGATACTGCGTCGAGGTGGATGACACGGAGATCTTCGACGCTCAGATGGAGCTCGGTCAGGGAGGCGGGAGCGTTCGTCGAGCCGGCCGCCGCCTGCGCCTGGGCTGGGTTCGTCCACGACAAGGAGAACCGGACCAAACGGTTCGGGACGGACGCGTCCGTCTGCGTCCTGTTGACCGGCATCGGTTTCAAGGACATGCAGGCGTTCTCCGGCAAGGTGGCCATTCCCCCCGCCATCGAGAACAGCGAGGAAGCGATGCTTCAGCGTTGTTCCCGCTGACACCTTCCCTTTACTCTCCCCGGTCGATTCGGTATCTTGTGCGAAGAGAGAGGTGACCTATGAAGGAGTTTTTGATCGGTCTTGGACTGGGCGGATTGCTCACGCTGGTCGTCGCCATCGCGATGTCCATCAGCAACCACCGCAAGATGCTTGTCGTCAAGGCGGAGAAGGACAAGTACAAACAGATGGTGACCGACCGGATGGACATCGAGGCCGAGGGTCTGTCCAAGCTGAAGGCGGAGAATGAGTCGTTGAAGAAAGCCAACGAGAACCTCAGGATCACCGTCAACACCTACTCCCAGAAACCGGGTCGCAAGGAAATCTCCCGCCTGCAGGTCTACCAGCTTGCCGTTGACCGGCTTACCATCAACAGCCCGGGCTTCGGCGCCGCGTGGCAGGCCGCGTTGAAGGAAAGCGAGGATGAGTTCCAGAAGACCTACGTCGGCGTCCAGCCGTTCATCCGTCGTCTGATCCCGATGAAGACCGATGCCGCAGTGCTGCCGGAGAAAGTCGAAGTGAATGACGACGAGGACGAAGAAAAGTCCTGAAACGATTCAGAAATGAGTTTGGAAAGAGGGAATGTCTCATTCCATCCACAGGAAGAATCCGGGGGGTATGAATTCCTTCCCAGTTTCAATTTGATGTTTTCTGCATCATTTGAGATATGAGCGAAAGATCCATACACGGAGAAGACCATAGTTTTTTATATCAAAACCTTTTTCATCGGGTATTTTCCCAAGATTCGTACACTTGAGAAAATTCTGTTTTGCTTCATGGTCGGTTCTGCTGGTAAAGAGAAATCACATCTGAGAAATGTTACGACTCCGGACAATTTCATCCTCGAAATTCCGAACTTGTGGAACACAGAAAATAGCATCAACTCTGGGCTCCTTTGATAAAGTATAGTATTTCGTAAAACACGAAGTAACACCTATACTTGAACAAAACAGCATCAAGAACGCAAGGGTCTTTCTCCTTTGGGGTTTTCTTCCTCATGATCACCACCTGGAAACAGACTATCTCACATCTCTTTCCCTTAGGTAAAAAAGGTTTCCCAGAACCAATCATCCAAGAGGCAGAGAAAATCCAGAACGCACGACGATCACCCTGCTGACGGTTTCTAAGACTGCAGGATTACCACGGCGAGAAGCATATACCACGGAACAAAAGCAACGAGTTCTTTCTTCTTCTTTCACCTGTTCCAATGCAGATATGTGTCTCCTGTGGGAGATCAGGGAATCCCGGGGAAAAGAACGGCTTCGCCAGATGGTACAGGAAAAAGTGCTGGCACCCAAAGGGGAAAGAAAAAGCAGGCGCTACCGGATGGATGTCCGATAACCTCCCTGCTTTTCCAACAACCGTTTTTCCTGCATACTTGAAGTACCCAGAACGGGGGTCGAACCCGTACGACATCACTGCCTAGGGATTTTAAGTCCCTTGCGTCTACCAGTTCCGCCATCTGGGCACATCAAGGATGATAGCTGTTTTCCCCGGAGGTTGCAAGAAAAGATGGAACAAACGATCAAACTTACCGACAGTCACTTCCACATCCTCTCCCTCTCGGAGAAAGGGCTGGATACCAATGACCTTCTGGAACGTATGGAGGCCCAGGGAATGGAAGCCATTGACATCGGCACCGTCTCGGACGATCTTCCCGCACGGAGGAAACTGCTTGGGGGGAGGAACTACCCGCTTTCCGCCGGCATCGGCCCCTGGGGCGTCGGACAGGACATCGAGGAACTGAAGCGGATGATCGCATCGTACGGTCCGGTATGCGCCATCGGAGAGATCGGGCTGGACAACCATTGGAAGAACTATGCAGCCCCATTGGCGCAGGAAACATTCTTGTCCGAACAGATTGACCTGGCCGACTCGCTCGGACTGCCGGTGATCTTCCATGTACGTGACGCCGACGAGCAGATCCGGAGGATTCTCAAAAGCAGACCTTTTCCCAAGGGCGGCATCATGCACTGCTTCGAAGGGGACGACCGCACCTGCGACGTGGCGCTTCAGACGGGATTCTTCATCTCGTTCAGCGGCGTGGTCACCTACAAAGGCAACGAATGGATGGAGGCCATCGTCCGGATGGTCCCCGATGACCGGCTCCTGTTGGAGACGGACAGCCCGTACCTTTCACCGGTACCGCTCCGTGGACTGAAGAACACGCCGCTTTCCATCATCCACACCTATGAAAAGGTGGCGGAGATCAGGAAAACCACCGTCGAATCGCTTGCAACAATCGTCCGAACCAACCTCCATGCGTTCCTTGCAGCGGGACATACCGCCTGAGAAGCGGTACGGTTTGGGGTGAGACAGGTTGTGTGTGGATCACTTCTGAAAGCGTAGCGGCAAGATCATCCACCACCACCCCCTGGAGATTTTCCTTGGGTACGGCAAGCATGAAACGGCCCGGAACGATCCACTGAAGTGAGGTCTGTACACTGAAGAAGGGAGAAGGATCTTCGTTCGCTCCCCAGACAATCGTCCGGTACCCGGCTGCTTCCCATGCCCGGAGCGAAGCGATGGCCGAGGTGTCCGTCACCTCGGTGAGTTCCATATGGTGCGGATATACGTTGATCTGGGACGGTGCCTGTCCCTGGGAGACCAGCAACGTCTGGTCATCACCTTTTTGGGGGAATCCCGACTCTTGTGTGGTGGTGAGGGTGAACGTGGCAAGTTCACTTTCCGTCTCCATGCCGATGTATACGCTCGTCGGGATTTCTGTTTCCTGGATCCGGTACTCGGCCATCAACGTGGTCACCAGTGGGGAGGACAACGTCCATCTCCCATGGGTTTTGTTGAGCAAGGCGACCGCTTCTTCCCTGCTTTCCGGAAGGGTGTCCCATTTCTCCACTTTCACCCGGACTCCCTGTTTCAGCATCTTCCGCTCCAGGGCTGGCAACGCCAGATCCAGGTCGGTCAGCCGATACACCGGGTCGGTGACCACCGTCAGCGTGGGGAGCAGGAAATACCCGCCTCCGATCAGGAAGAGGAGCAACGTGAGGATGATGAGGGGAAGCTTCCGATGCCGCATGGGGACACTGTACCATATTTTTCCCCGGCAAGGAATCAGAGCTCTGTTGACCAACGATACGGGAAAAAGCTAGATTAGCTCTAGAAATGTTTATCATGAGAGGAGAGAAACGCTATGGTTTCGTATAAGGAACTCGGTCTGGTCAACACCAGAGAGATGTTTGCCAAAGCGGTGAAGGGCGGTTACGCAATTCCTGCCTACAACTTCAACAATATGGAGCAGATGCAGGCCATCATCCAAGCGTGCGTGGAGACGCGTTCGCCGGTCATTCTGCAGGTGTCCAAGGGCGCTCGTGACTACGCCAACATCAACATTCTGCGCAATATGGCGCGCGGTGCGACGGAATACGCCAAAGAACTGGGCTACGCCATTCCCATCGTGTTGCATCTCGACCATGGCGACAGCTTCGAGACGGCCAAGCAGTGCATCGACAATGGATTCTCGTCCGTGATGATCGATGGTTCTTCCCTTCCGTTCGATGAGAACATCGCGCTGACCAAGAAAGTGGTTGACTACGCCCATCAGTTCGACGTCACCGTCGAAGGAGAGCTTGGCGTGCTTGCCGGCATCGAGGATGAAGTTTCCGCCGAAACCAGCCACTATACCCGTCCGGAGGATGTGGAGGAGTTCGTCAAGAAGACCGGTGTGGACTCCCTGGCCATCTCCATCGGCACCAGCCATGGCGCCTGCAAGTTCAAGCCGGATCAGTGCACCCGCAACGCCGATGGCATTTTGATACCGCCTCCGCTTCGCTTCGACATCCTGGCCGAGGTTGAGAAACGGCTCCCCGGTTTCCCCATCGTACTGCATGGCTCTTCTTCCGTACCCATCGAGTATGTGAAGATGATCAACGAGTACGGCGGCAAGCTGAAGGACAACGTCGGTATTCCTGAGGAACAGCTGCGCAAGGCGGCCAAGACCAACGTCTGCAAGATCAACATCGACAGCGACGGCCGGCTTGCCATGACGGCGATGATCCGCAAGGTGTTCCACGACCATCCGGAAGTGTTCGATCCGCGCAAGTACCTCGGACCAGCCCGTGACGAGCTGAAGAAGATGTACGAGCACAAGAACAAGGACGTGCTTGGCTCCGCCGGCAAGGCGTGATGCCTGTTCTTTGTCCAGAGAAACCCACTGCCAGAGCGCGTCTGACGGTGGGTTTTTGTATCTTTCCATGGGGGCGGGACTTTGACAGGTCCATGCCCTTATGCTATAGTCGGGAATGAGCTTTTGCTTTACAAACGCTTGAAAAACTAAGGTGCTTTTCCCGCGAAAACACAAGGAGATCGATTGGCTACGAAAGATTTACGGATCAACAGACAGATCCGCGCAAAGGAAGTGTTCGTCATTGACGCAGATGGAAATCAGAAAGGGATCATGAGCGTACTGGACGCTCTCAGACTTGCTGAGGACGAGGGGCTGGATTTGGTTGAAGTCTCCCCTACGGCGAATCCGCCGGTGTGCAGGATCCTGGACTTCGGCAAATACCGGTATGAGCAGGAGAAACGGCTCAGGGACGCCAAGAAGAACCAGACGACCATCAAGATCAAGGAAATCCGGATGCAGCCGAAGATCGAAAAGCATGATATCGAGACGAAAGGCAAGTTCATCGCTGATTTCCTCTCCCAGGGGAACAAGGTGAAGATCAGCATCCGCTTCCGTGGCCGGGAAATGGCCCACACGGACCTTGGGAAAGATACGTTGAACAAGATACTTGAAAATCTTACCACAAATGGTGTAGAGTTCAATCTTGACCGTCCGCCGCTGATGGAAGGAAAAATGATGTCCATCATGGTCAGTCCACGCAATCCCAACAAGGGACAGCAGGCCGCCAAACCCCAACAGCCGCAGACAGACAAACAGTAACCTACAGCCGAAAGGCTTTGGGAATAACCGCCGTTCAGGGGTTTCTTGTTCCTGACGACGAGAAGGAAGGTAATGGATATGCCGAAGATGAAAACAAGAAAATCCGTCGCCAAAAGGTTTCGGATCACCGGGACTGGCAAGGTGCGCTACAAGAAAGCGAACCTGCGCCATATTCTCACCAAGAAAAGCCGCAAACGCAAGAGTGACCTGCGCAAACAGGGATACTTGACCGCGAAGCCGATGATCAAGTCTGTAAAGACGATGATGCCATGGGCGTAGGAGGCGAACGATGAGAGCAGTCGACGGAACCAAACACAAGGATCGAAGGAAGAAAGTACTTGACCTCGCCAAAGGCTATTGGGGCCGCAGAAGCACCAACTGGCGTGTGGCGAAGGATGCTGTCGCGAAAGCGGGCAAGTATGCGTATCGTGGCCGGAAAGAGAAGAAGCGGGATTACCGCAAACTCTGGATCGCCAGAATCAACGCTGCGGTCCGCGCCGAAGGAATGAACTACTCCCAGTTCATGCATGGTCTGGCTCTTGCCAAGATCCAGCTGAACCGGAAGGCGATTTCCAATATGGCGATCGAAGACAAGCAGGCGTTCACCGCGTTGGTCGCGCAAGCGAAAGCAGCGCTGGAAAGCTGAGCAAAGGACGGAATCATGTCGGTGATGGATACGGTGCAGTTGTTGGAACAGAGGACGCAGAAGGCGGCGACGCTGATCGCCATGCTCCGCAAGGAGAAGGCAGATCTTCAGGAAAAACTCAACGAGGCGCAAGGTCGCCCGGTGGCGGATCCTGAGACGGAGCGCAAGCTTCAGGAGGCCCTCGCCAGTGTGGCGACGCTCCAGGAGCAAGTGACCGCGTCTGACGAACTTGCCAAGAAACTTCAGGCTGAGCTGGATGAGGCGAAGCGGCAGATCGAAGAGCTGCAGCAACGCCTGACGCTGGCCAACACCCACAACGAAGAACTGCAGTCGTACATCAGCAAGTACGAGGAGAGCAACAAGCTCATCGAGGAAAGCATCTCCAAGTCGCTGGAAACCCTTTCCGGTGTCCAAGGTCTGGACGACATCCCACTGGATACGATGTCCAACCAGGAACTGGAAGCGGCGGACGACTTCACCCGTGGTGGAGCCCTTGGCGGCGACCAGGTGGACGAGTCCAACCTCTGATTCTTTTTCTTTCATCCATGTCCTGCCGCAGCAATGTGGCAGGTTTTTTTATCGCGCCGCCGGAAGGGTTTTTCCTTCACCCCCCTTTATCATTTGGGGTTTCTTGTGTACCATAGGAATAACCTGCGGTAGCCACCGGAGCAAATAGTCTCTTGGCGCAAACATAAGCAGAGGGTCTCGGAATAGCTGGCCTGCATTGCCTTCGCCTTCGGGTTAAAAGAAGACAGAATCGCCAGCACCAAGTCACCCACTTGAACCTTAGGTTCAAGAGCTTCTTCGGAAGCGGCGCCGCAGGCCTTTTTTTCCTTGGGAGAGGAACCACTACGCATGACAGACGCAACGCTGAAGGACATCGTTTTCATCACGCTCCCTGAGAGCATGGGAAGAGAGATCAACGGCTTTCGGGTCGACCCGGCACGCCGGATTCCTGTTCAATTGCCCGATGGGAAGACCGCCATCGACGAATCGGACGAGATCACCGTCGAGATGATCATCAGCGGCATGCTGAAACTCATCGCATGGCGTCCGGAAGACCCAAACCACGATTATTACCGGGCATTCGTTCTGGCAGCAGAACCGGACGCGGTGGAACAGCTCAACCTGGCTGCAATCGCCCAAGAGAAGCAGGGGCACCTGGAATTCGCAGAGGAACTGTTCCTCACAGTCTGCCACCTCTCTCCGCAGAGCGCCACGTTCATCAACCTGGCGACGCTGTACAGCGAACGGGCAGCCAAGGACACCAGCAAGGGAACGGTGTACGACCTGTATGCCCAGAAGGCGCTGGATACTCTTCTGGAAGGCTTGAAGCAGTTCCCCAAGGATGCCGACCTGCTCTGTGAGGTGGGATATTTCCATCTCTACCAAGGGAATACCGAAGCGGCGCGGAACTTCTTCGAGCAATACCTTGCCGTGGCGCCCCAGGGGGACAAACGGACCAAGGTTGAGAAGGTCTTCTCCGACATCACCAACAAGATCACCAACGACACGGAGCTCCTGGGCGCCTACGACAAGATCCAGATGGGCGAAGAGGACAAGGCGGTACAAGCGCTGGATGCCTACATCGCCAAGAACCCCACCGTCTGGAACGCCTACTTTCTCAAAGGATGGGCGCTTCGACGTCTGGAGGAGTTCGAACCGGCCAAGGACGCGTTCCTCAAATGCCTCTCGCTGGGAGAGCGTGACGGGGACATCTACAACGAACTGTCGCTGTGCGAGTTCTCGTTGGGAAACAAGGAACTGGCCAAGACCTATCTGGACACGGCGGTGGATCTGGATGAAACCAACCTCACCTACCTGTCCAATCTGGCATACCTCCATCTGAAGGACGAGGAATACACCGAGGCGCGGAGGCTGCTGGAAAAGGCCCGTGTCATCGACGGAAACGATCCGTTGATCCAGCAATTGATGAAGGATTACGCCACCCAGACGGGCGACAGCCTGTCCGAACAGCCGGTGGAGGAGCGCGTTGTCGATGACGAGACGCTCCAGGAAGAGGTGAAGAAGCAGGACGCCAAAGAGGCGATGCATGACTTCTCCGCCCACCGGGAAGATATGGAAGAAACTGATGATGAGGGTGAACATCATCATCACCATCATCATGGCGAGGAAGCAGAATGACGATTGTTTCGAAAAGCCCGGCGGAAACGCTGGAAGTGGGAAGAAGGATCGGCGCGCACTGCAAGCCGGGAACGGTGATCAGCCTGAGGGGAAGCCTCGGGGCGGGAAAGACGGTGATCGCCAAGGGAGTTGCCGAGGCGCTCGGCATCACCGAGGCGATCGTCAGCCCGACCTTCACGTTGATCCAGGAATACCAGGGCAAAACCCTCAGGATGTATCACATGGACCTGTACCGGCTCTCCGGCACGGATGAGTTTGAGATGATCGGCGGAGAGGAGATGCTGTACGGCAAAGCCGTCACGTTGATCGAGTGGAGCGAGAAGATCCAGGAGATGTTGCCGAAGAACACGGTGTACGTCAATCTGGAGATTCAGCCCAACCAGGAGCGGGTCATCACGATCCAGGGGATGGAACTATGAACATACTGACGGTGGATACGGCGACGGAGACGATGCGTCTGGGGCTTGCCATCGGGGACGAAGAGAATCCGATGGATCTGTTCTGTGAGCGGATGCTTCTTTCCAGCGGCATGCACTCCGAACACCTGGTGCCCGAGATGATCGCCATGTGTTCCGAGATGGGCATCACGCTGAAGGATCTTTCCCTTTTGGTCTGCACCAGCGGACCGGGATCCTTCACCGGACTACGGGTTGGCATGAGCGCGCTGAAAGGCATCGCCCTTGGGGGAAACATCCCGTTGGTCTCCATCCCGACGATGGACGCCATCCAGAAAGCGGTGGGCTTCTTCCCCGGGGCCGTCGTCCCGGTGATCGACGCCCGCAAGGCACGGTACTACAGCACCATCTTCGTCGATGGCAAGCGGATGTGCCCTGATCTGGACTGCCAGGGTTCCGAAGTGGCGGAGCTTCTGGAAGGATATGAGATGGCGCTGGTCACCGGTCCTGATGCCGTGGTGTTCGCCCCGAGCATCACCCCCTACTCCGGCAAACTGGTCGTCGACACGATCCGCTACCGTTCGCTCACCCAGGCACTGGTCGAATTGGGTTTGAAGCGTTACCATGAAATAGGCGCGGATGATATCGGAACCGGGCCGGAATACGTACGACGCAGTGACGCGGAGATCGCGTTGGAAGAAAAAATCAAGCGTCAGGAAGAGGAACGCAATGCAAAGTAGAGACATCATCGTCATCGGAAGCGGCGTGGCTGGCATGAGCGCGGCGGGATACGCTGCGCGCGCCGGCCGCAGTGTCATGATTTTGGAAAGTTTCGCCGCTGGCGGACAGTGCATGTACATCGCTGATGTGGAGAACTACCCGGGACTGACCGAGCCGATCTCCGGATTCGAGTTCGGTGAGCGCTTCGAGACCCAGGCGAAGAAGTTCGGCGCAGAGAACGACGTCGGCCGAAGTGAAAGCGATCCGCAAGGAAAACGACCGGTTCATCGTCCAGACCAACGACGGGGACTGGGAAGCGAAAGCGGTGATCATCGCCACCGGGGCGAAACATCGCAAGATGGACGTCCCCGGGGAAGAGGACTACCAGGGCAAAGGGGTGTCATACTGCGGCACCTGCGATGGTCCGTTGTTCCGTGGCAAACGGATTCTTGTCGTCGGAGGCGGGGACACGGCGCTGACCGATGCGCTGTACCTGTCCCAGATGACCAAGGATCTGACCATCTGCCATCGCAAGGACCGGTTCCGTGCCCAGGAAAACCTGGTCTCCCAGATCAGTTGCAAACAGATCGCCACGGTGATGGATACGACCGTCTCCAAGATTCTCGGAGATGGGAAACATGTCACCGGCGTGGAACTGACCTCCACCAAAGACGGTTCGTCCCACACGATGGATGTGGATGGAGTGTTCATTTTCGTCGGCATGATCCCCCAGACGGCATTCCTGGACAAAGCGATCCTGGATAGCCATGGATACGTGGTCACCGACCGGAACATGCAGACGTCCGTACCCGGCCTGTTCGCCGCGGGTGATGTGCGTGACACGCCATTCCGCCAGCTGGTGACCGCCGCCTCGGACGGGGCCATCGCGGCCCACGCGGCAAGCGAGTACATCGACTTCATTGACGGCCATCCCTACCGCTGAGGCGTACCGTGGACCGGTTCTTCGGATGGATTTCCCGACATAGAGTCCTGATTCTTCTGTTGGTTTTCGCCATTACAGGGGTACTGTTGTTTTTTGCATTGTCCCTTTCCCTGGACAGCAGTGTGGAGGGAATGATTCCTTCCGACCCGCAGGTGGAAGCCATCAAACGGGAAGTCTGGGGAGAAGACGACGGGCAATGGCCGGAGAACATCTACTTCCTGGCCGAGGGTCCCGGACTGTTCCGTCCCGAGACACTCACCGCAATCGATGCGGTGCGGGCCCAATTGCAGGAACTGCCCCAGATCGGTCCGGAAGTCTCCCCGTTCACCTTCGTTACCGTAACCAGAAAAGGAACACGACTTGCCACCGTCCCGCTTTCGCCCCATCAGGGGAATGAGCCGTGGACGGAAGCGGAAGCTGAGGAGTTCCGTACCCGGATCCAGGAAGACGACATGGTCCGTGGTCTGGTCACTACCCCGGATGGCAATGGACTTCTGATCTATTTCAGCGCCGCTTCATTCGGAAAAGACCGGACGGAGATTGACCAGACGATCAGCAGCATCGTCCACAGCCTGGATCCGTACTGCACGGTAAAGGTGCTGGGTTCCACGTTCTTCAGCGACCGGCTGGACCATTACCTGACCAACAACCTGTTTCTGCTTCTTGGATTGTGCCTGTTGGTGATTCTTCTGATCTACTACCTCTCCTTCCGGGCAAAGCGTGCCGTGTTGATCCCGTTCAGTGTTTCGGTGATCGGCATCATCTGGACGCTTGGCGTAATGCGCCTTTTGGGATACGAAGTGACGATCGTTTCCGTCATCACCCCCTGCATGGTGTTGATCTTGGGCTCTTCCTACTCGATCCATGTGATCAGCGCGTACTATGCCCAGTTCCGCAAGAATCCGGACATGAAGGATCCTGTCGCATTGGTCACCACGTCGATGCGCGGCATCACCCAGACGATCGTCGCGGCATGCCTGACGACGGTGGTGGGGTTCCTCAGCCTGCTGGTCACCCATATCCAGGCGTTCCGAGAGATGGGGCTCTCCGTGGCGCTGGGCATCATCTCCTGCGCCATCCTCTCCTTGACCTATATTCCCGCCTGGCTTTCCACTATTTCCCCACCCCGCCCCCACCAGCTGAAGGTGATCAAAGAAGGGACGCTCTCCAAAGTGGTTGACGGCGTCTCCGGCTTCGTCGTGCGGCGCTGGTACGTCGGTCTGCTCGTCCTGCTCGCCATCTGTCTCTCCTTTGTGGTGGTCCATGACAAGATTCCCGTGGAGACGGACTTCATTTCCTATTTTCCCAAGGATGACCAGTACGTGCAGGACGCCCTGTATTTCTCCACCCAGATGGGGAGCACCGATCCCCATTACATCTCATTGGAAGCGCCAGAAGGGGAAGAACGATACTTCACCCGACCGGAGGTGCTTTCCCAGATCTTCGTCTTCGAGGAGGCGCTCCGCGCATCCGATCCTGATATCGTGCACATCCTCTCCTTCAGCCAGTACGCCGCGTTCTTCAACAAGGCGTATACCGGCAAACGGGAGACACCAACCACTCCCGGCATGATCCTTGCCCTCTCCAAATATCTGGACGTATTGCAGAACCGGTTGGGGGACAATACGGTCAGCATGCTGATGAGCCAGGATGGATCCCGGATGACCATCGCCGTCCGGTACTGGGACAGCAAAAAGCAAACCATGCAGAACTTGGATGCGGCAAAGCGGCTGAAACAGGCCATCGCCAGCCATCAGGTGCTGCTTCCTCCGGAAGTGACCGTCACCGATTGGGGAACAACGGCAAGCAGCCTGAAGCTGGTTTCCCAGATCCTGTATGACCAAAGGCTTTCCACCTTGCTGTCGTTCATGTTGGTGTTCCTGATCGTCTGTTTCCAGTTCCGTTCCCTCACCTACGGTCTGGCCTCGATGATCCCCATCATGGTCGGCGTGATGTGCAGCTACGGCATGATGTACCTGTTCGGCATTCCGTTTGATGTGGTGACGACGATCTTCGGATCGGTGACCGTCGGAACCGGCATTGATGACGCCATCCACTTTCTGGTGCGGCTCAGGGAACATCGCAAGGCCCATTCCGACCAGCCGTTCCCCGTCCAGGTGCAGCACACCATTCTGATCTCCGGCCGACCGATCATCCTGACATCCGTCAGCATCATTCTGGGCATGCTGATGTTCGGATTCGCAAGTTACACACCGATCCGCTATTTTCGGGTTTCTGATGGCGATCGCATTGCTTTCCACGACACTCTCCACCATCTGTATCCTTCCCGGGGTGATGGTGGCGTTCCATCTGTTGGGACGACGATGGAAAAAGGAGACGAAATGAAAGGCTTGTTCTTGTACATCACCGCGGGCAAAGGACACCAGACGCCGGCGGAAGCGCTTCGGGACGCAATGATTTCCCTGGGACACCAGGCCGTCTCGATGGACATGTTCGACCTGATGCAGGCGCCGCGCATCAAGCAGCAGATTGAGCGCAACTGGCGGATGATGCTCCGCCACCCGACCCAGGAACGGCTGGGGGATTCCCTTGCCGACACCAAGTTCAGCGGCAAGTTGATTACCACGACGCTTGGTCTGGTTCCCAAGATGCGGGATCGGGTCATCGCCTACGTCAGGGAGTACCAGCCGGATTTCATTCTGGGCACTCACTTTCTCATCGGTCCGATGATCGCCCCGATCATCCGCAAGTTCTTCCCGGCGATTCCGGTGTACGCCTATGCCCCGGACATCTTCTACTACCCCATCGCCGGCTCAGCCAGCAAGTATCTGGACCGGGTGTTCGTCACCTCCACCATCGGACGGGACTGGTGCTACCATCTGGGCTTTTCCGGCGCCCAGGTCTCCCTTTGTCCGTTTCCGTTGAAAAAGGTCATCGAGGAGACCAAACCGCTCCCCACCAAGGTCGCCCGGGGAAAACTGGGATTGAAGGAGCGGTTCACCATTCTGTTCAACCTTGGGGGGGAAGGCATCGGCAACACCCGCCTGGTACGGGTGCTGGCCAAACGGAACTTCTCCTTCCAGGTGGTCATTTTGGGCACGATGAGCAAGGATACCGGCCAAGCGGTACGCAAAGTTCCGCCAAGTCTATCCTTCATTCCCGTTGTACACCCCGGGCTTCGTCACCAACATGCAGGATTGGCTGTGCGCCTGTGACATCCAGATCGGCAAAGCGGGAGCCAACGCCCAGATGGAGGCGATGTACTACCACAAACCGTTCATCATTACCGAAATGCTGTATCCTGCGGAAAAGACGGCGGATTTCTTCGCCCAACACGAGGTGGGATGGATCGAGAACAACGTGCGCAAGCAGGCCGACCTGTTGGAGCGGTATGCTACGGACACGGCGTTCCGGCGTCATGTGGCCAAGGAAATGCGGAACGTGCCGATCGCCTTTGGAAGCAAGCAGTTCGCCCGTCAGATCATCGGCGACGCCATCAAAGATGCAGGTGATCGTCAAACCGGTCACTGAGAATCTTTTTGAAGAAAGAATTGGGTTGTTTCAGGATCCGTGACCCGCGGGTGATCTTGCACAGCGAGATATGGTATTTCTTGGCGATCTCCCGCTGGGGGGTTCCCTGATACAATTCCTGCAGCAGGTTCCATCGCAGGGCGAAATCCTTCTGCTCCGCCTGCGTGAACAGTTCGTCAAACAGCTTGTACATCTCCTGCTCGTTGGTTGTCTTTGCGAACAGTCGGATCAGATCATCCATTGCGTTTTCCATGGTGGCTCCTTACTTGGATACTACTGACAGAAACTTCTCCCGTCAAGGATAGATCGTCCGGAACTCCTCGCATACCACCCGTTCGTCATCAGTGATGCCGGGGAACGCCTTCCGGTGGGCTTGTCCTCCAGAAGGCCAGACTGCCATCCCCTTCCCCCTCTTTTGCCGCATAGGCGGCATCCACCGCGCCGAACGGCACGACGGTCACCTTCTCATCCACGATGACACACACCGCCTCACCCCTGCTGTCCAGAATGACGGAATGATCGCCCTCCTGGGGGAGCGGGTCATCCGCGCCTTGGTAGTCAGACAGCCTGCTGGTCGTCGCCTGTTTGACGCGTTCCGCCGCCAGATGGGCAAGAAGATCCACTTCTTCCGAGTCCGTTCCATAGAACGCCCAGGCGGCGTACGGTGCTGTTCCTTGGGTGAGGTAGCCTCTGCTTGCCTGCCACATTTCTTGTGCTTGCATACGGACAGTATAGCGAAGCGAGACCTCATCTGCTATGATGGAGCCATGCAGTACGTTGATTTTCACGGACGGAAACTTTCCGTCATCGCGCTGGGATGTGACCATTACGGGGAGACCGTTACCACGGAAAACTCCATCGCCAACCTGAATCTGTACGTGGAGCGGGGCGGCAACATTCTGGATACGGCACGTGTCTACGGACAGGAGAAACCGCTGGAAAAATCCACCAGTGAAACGCTTCTTGGCCGCTGGATGGAAGAGACCAAAAACCGCGACAAGGTGTTTTTGATCACCAAAGGATGCCATCCGCTGAAGGAAGACACCCACCACAGCAGGGTGGACCGGACCAATCTTGCCGCCGACATCCAGGAAAGCCTTGAGGAGCTGAGGACGGATCATGTCGACCTGTGGTTCTACCACCGTGACCGGCCGGAGATTCCCGCCGACGAGTTGATCGACATGGCCAACGACGAGGTGTACGACAAAGGGTACGCCACGTTCCTTGGCGCGTCCAACTGGACAAGCGAACGGATCCAGAAGGCCAATGACTGGGCGAAAGCCCATGGAAAGCAGGGCTTCTCCATGAGCGAGATCCAGGCGAGCCTAGCCCACTGCGACGCCACCTGGTGGGGCGATGACACCATCCAGTTTCTGACCAAGGAGGAAGAGGCGTGGTATGCGAAGAGCGGCATGCCGGTGCTGGGGTTCGCCAGCCAGGCGAAAGGCATCTTCTCCAAACTGCTTTCCGGGCAGGAGGACAAGATATCAGCACGGGCACGGGAGCGGTTCCTCTCTCCTGAGAATCTGGCATTGGTCCCCAAAGTGAAAAAACTTTGTGAGAAATACGATGCGTCCCCCGCGGCCGTCACGCTGGCCTACCTGTTGAGCAAGCCGGTCCGGGTCATCCCTCTGGTGGGGTGTTCCAATCCCGTCCAGCTGGCCGATTCCCTCTCCCAGCCGGATCTCCGGTTGACGGAAGCGGAAATGGCCGACCTGTCACATTAACGGGGAGAACAGGCGAAGGAGGAAGCGGCCCAATCGGCGAAGCGTCGAGGTGGAGCGCACCTCCTCCATGCCAACCTGGTGGGAGAGCTCCATCGTCCGGCGCACATCCGCTTCCACGTTGGTGACGATGGAGCAATAGTAGAACGCCACGCCATTCTCAAAGTTCAGGTAGAACGTCCGGTAATCCATGTTGATCGTCCCGATGATGGCCACGTTGCCGTCACTGACGATCGCCTTGGCATGGATGAAGCCGGGAGTGTACTCGTAGATGCGCACCCCGCTGGCCATCAACTGGCGGTAGTAGGAACGGGTGACGGCGAACACGTACCACTTGTCCGGGATGTGAGGAACAATGATCCGCACATCCACGCCGCTCTGGGCGGCAATCTTCAGCGCGGTGATCATCTCATTGTCCAGCGCCAGGTACGGCGTGGTGATCCACACGTATTTTTTCGCCACGCCGATGATGGACAGGTAGGAGTTCTCCGCCACATTGTTGTTGTCCAACGGGTTGTCGCCGAACGGCTGGACGAAACCATCGCTCTCCTGGCACTCGGTGGGCATGAAGGGGGCGAAATCCAGCTCTTCACCAGTGGCATAGCCCCACAGCTGGAAGAACATCAAGGTCAGGTTGCCCACCGCCTCCCCTTCCAGCCGTACGGCGGTATCCTTCCAATGTCCGTATAAAATCCTCCGGTTGACGTACTCATCGGCCAGGTTCACCCCTCCGGTATACCCGACGTTGCCGTCCACCACCAGCACCTTGCGGTGGTCACGGGAGTTCATCCGGCTGTTCAGGTGGGGCTTCAGGGGGTTGAACGCCACCACCTTCAGCCCTTTGGCGCGGAGTTGCCGTTCATAGTGGTTCGGCACGAATTTGATCGTCCCCACGTCGTCGTACATCAGACGGACATCCACACCTTCCCGCACCTTGCGCACCAGAATATCCAGCACGGTATCCCACACTTCTCCGGGATCCAGAATGAAGAACTCCATCAGAATGAACCGTTTGGCGCTTTCCAGCGTGGCAAGCATTTCGGGATACCAGTCATCCCCCAGGGGATAGTAGGTCACCCTGGTGCGCTGGCAGAGGGGGAACCCGCTGATGGCGGAAATGTATTTCGCTTTGCGGGACAGGGCGGGATCCTTTGCCTCCAGTTGCTGCATCGGGGTGGCGTCTGGAGCGTGGACGTTCCGCAGACCTCTGCGGTAACCGCGGAGAAACGCGTTCAATTTGCGGGATACTTTCCCGGTGAACTTCTTGTTGCCGAACAGGATGTAGTAAAAACCGCCGTACAGGGGAAACAGCATGAAGATCAAAATCCAACCAATCTTATAGGCGGGGTTCTCGTCCCGGGAGATCACCACCATCGTCATGATCAGGCTGATGCCCAGGAACACACGCTCCACCGTATAGTCACTCCCCGCCTGGGAGTAGATCAGATAGGAGAGCAGCGCTACCTGGGCGACGATCAGAATGGTGGACCAGAAAAGACGCCCGGTGAGGAACTTCAGCAATTTCCGCATGACTGGAGTATACCCTGTCCATGCATAAGGGGGAAGACGTTCCGTCTCCACACAAAAAACAGATTCAGCCCCCTTGCCCATCGCCTTACTTTTCAATATTGTTAGGCAACGAACAATCATGACACAGCATCCGCTTAGTTTCATGCTCTTCTCCCTGGCTCGGGCCGTGCAACGCACGGTCAACGATCATCTTGCCCAGCACGGACTGAATACGGTGGAAGCGAAGATCCTTGGGATCCTCATCCACCACCAAGGGACCGTCTGCCAACGGGACATCTGCAAGGCGTTCGGAACCAGCCGTTCCGCCACCAGCGGGGTCTTGGACACGATGGAGCGCAACGGGTTGATCACCCGCAGCGGAGACCAAAGGGACCGGAGACGAAACAACCTGACGCTGACGGACAAAGGGCGGGAAATCGCCCATGTCTGCGAAGCGGTGATGGATGAAGTCGATCAGACTCTGTACGACTGTCTTGGTGAACAGGACTACCGTACGGTGCAGGATGTGATCGTTCGTTTGAGAGGAGCATTGACGACGCATGAACAAGACACTGCTCAAGCGGGTTCGTGAATACCGCAAGGATGCCATCATCACCCCGATTATGATGATCGGGGAAGTGGCGATGGAGGTGGCCATCCCCGCCTTGATGGCGGAGGTCATCGACCAAGGGGTGATGCAGGGGAACATGCATTTTCTCTCCCGCATCAGCATCATTCTGATCGGCGCGGCGATGTTGTCGCTGCTGTTCGGCGTGCTGGGAGGGATCACGGCAAGCAGGGCGAGCTGCGGCTTCGCCAAGAATCTCCGCCACGATCTGTTCTATACGTTGCAGGACTTCTCGTTCCACAACATCGACGGATTCTCCACCAGCAGCCTGATCACCCGTATGACCACCGACGTGCAGAACGTGCAGAACGCGTTCCAGATGGTGATCCGCATCTGTTTCCGGGCTCCGATCATGTTCATCTTCGCCTTGTTGATGGTGATCCGCAACGGCGGTCGCCTTGCCATGGTGTTCGCCGTAGCCATCCCGGTGATCGCCCTGGGGATGTTTTTGATCATGCGGCGCGTCTACCCCGCCTTCACCCGTGCGTTCACCTCCTACGATCACCTCAACCGGGTGGTGGAGGAGAATGTCACCGGAATCCGCGCCGTCAAGGCGTATGTACGGGAGACCAATGAGGAAGAACGGTTCAAGGAAGCAAACGACCAGATCCACGACAACTTCGTCATCGGCCAGAAGCTCACCGCGCTGGCAAGCCCGTTGATGATGGGGACCACCTATGCCTCCATTTTGGCCCTTTCCTGGCTGGGGGCCCACTCCATCGTCGCCGGCTCGATGACCACCGGGGAGCTGATGAGCGTCATCTCCTACACCATCCAGATTCTGATGAGCCTGATGATGATCTCCATGATCGTCGTCATGCTGGCCATCTCCCGGGCAAGCGAGCAGCGGATCACCCAGGTGCTGGAGACCAAGACGGACATGGATACCAATCCCAATGGACTCACCCAGGTGGCCGACGGGTCGGTCGACTTCGACCATGTCGATTTCTCCTACGGCGGCAAAGGCGGAGCCCTGTGCCTGCATGACATCAACCTGCATATCACAAGCGGCCAGACCATCGGGATCTTGGGCAATACCGGTTCCGGCAAGAGCACGCTGGTCAGCCTGATGGCCCGTCTGTACGACGTGACAAGCGGCAGCGTGAAGGTGGGGGAAACGGATGTGCGGGAGTATGAACTGCACAGCCTTCGCGACGCCGTCTCCATGGTGCTGCAGAAGAACCAGTTGTTCAGCGGCACGGTGGCCGGCAACATCCGCTGGGGAAATCAGGAAGCAACGGACGAAGAGGTCATCCAGGCGTGCCGCATCGCCCAGGCAAGCGAGTTCATCGAACAGCTTCCCGATGGGTACAACGCCCACGTGGAACAGGGAGGATCCAACTTCTCCGGAGGTCAGAAACAACGCCTGTGCATCGCGCGGGCCATCCTGAAGAAACCCAAGGTGGTGGTCTTCGACGACTCCACCAGCGCGGTGGATACCAAAACGGACCAGAAAATACGGGAAGCCTTGGCGGCGTACGCCCCCGAGACGACCAAGATCGTCATCTCCCAACGGATCGCGTCGGTGGAGAACGCCGACCGGATCTTCATTCTGGACAACGGGACGATCGCCGACAGCGGCACCCATATGGAGCTGTTGGGTCGCAACGCGCTGTACGCGTCGCTGTACCGGACGCAGAACAAGGTGGCCGCCAATGCCTAGACCCATGAAATTCGGCCCGAAGGCCAAAGATCCCAAGAAGACGGGAAAACGGTTGTTCCGTCTGGTGTTCGGCACCCACAAGGTGACGTTCGTCCTGGTGTTGCTGACCATCGTCGTCTCGTCGCTCGCCATGGTGGAGGCGACGTTGTTCCTCAAGACGCTGGTGGATGGGTACATCGTCCCGATGGTCCAAGGCTCCAGCCGGGATTTCTCCGGCCTGGCCAAGGCGATGATCCAAATCGGCGTGATCCTGGCCTTCGGCGCGGCGGCTTCCTATCTGACCCAGCGCCTGATGGTCTACGTGGCCAACGACACGCTTCGTGACATCCGTCGCGATATGTTCGCCCACATGGAGAGCCTGCCTATCTCCTACTTTGACACCCACTCCCATGGGGAGATCATGAGCAGGTTCACCAACGACACCGACACGCTGCAGCAGATGATCAGCCAGAGCATCGTCCAGGTGATGAGCTCGCTGCTGACTGTCGTCATGGTGTTCGTCGCCATGATCCGGCTTTCCTGGATGCTCACCGTCGTCGTATTGTTGTTCATCGGCCTGATGCTACTCTCCACCCAGAAAATCGGCAAGAAGAGCGGCGCCAACTTCAAGGTGCAGCAGACCAATCTGGCCGCCGTCAACGGATATGTGGAAGAGATGGTCGGCGGCGTGAAGGTGGTGAAGGTGTTCAACCATGAACAGCTGAGCAAACAGCAGTTTGACCAACTGAATGAAAACCTCCGCCAGTCCAGCACCAAGGCCAATGCCTACGGCAACGTGATGGGCCCGATCATGAACAACATCGGAAACCTGCAGTACGTGGTGGTCACGCTGGTCGGCGCCATGATGACCATCTCCGGCGTGGGAGGCTTGACGGTCGGTTCCCTCGCCTCGTTCCTCCAGATGACCCGTACGTTCTCCAACCCGATCGGCCAGATGGCCCAGCAGATGAACTCCATTTTGATGGCGCTTGCCGGCGCCGAGCGGGTGTTCCAGCTCCTGGACGAGCCGTCCGAGTCGGATGACGGATACGTGCGGTTGGTCAACGTCACCTATGACGCCGATGGCACGATCCGTGAGAGTGCCACACCCACCGGCAAGTGGGCGTGGAAGCATCCCCACAAGGATGGTTCCCCGACCACCTACCGGCCGCTTGCCGGAGAGATCGAGATGGAGGATGTGGATTTCGGGTATACCCCGGAGAAGATCGTGCTGCACCACATCAGCCTGACCGCCAAGCCGGGACAGAAGATAGCGTTCGTCGGAGCCACCGGAGCAGGCAAGACGACGATCACCAACCTGCTGAACCGTTTCTATGACATCCAGCAGGGGAAGATACGGTTCGACGGCATCAACATCACCAAGATCCGCAAGGATGACCTCCGCAGGTCACTGGGCATGGTGCTGCAGGACACCCATCTGTTCACCGGAACGATCCGTGACAACATCCGCTTCGGAAAGCCGGACGCCACCGACGAGGAGATCCGCGCGGCGGCCAAGCTGGCCAACGCCGATTCGTTCATCATGATGCACCCCAACGGGTATGAGACGATGCTCACCGGAGACGGCGAGGAGCTGTCCCAGGGACAGCGCCAGCTGTTGTCCATCGCCCGTGCTGCGGTGGCCGACCCTCCGGTGATGATCCTGGATGAAGCGACCAGTTCGATCGACACCCACACGGAGACGCTGGTCCAGCAAGGGATGGACCGCCTGATGGAAGGCAGGACGGTGTTCGTCATCGCCCACCGGCTCTCCACCGTGCAGAACAGCCAGTTGATCCTGGTGCTGGATCATGGGACGATCATCGAACGGGGAACCCACGACGAGCTCATCGCCAAGAAGGGAGTGTACTATCAGTTGTACACCGGCGCGACGGAGCTTTCCTGAAGGGAGAATTCGCAGCCGCAGTACTGCTGGCGGTACAGTCCCAGTTCCTTGGACAGGCGGCAGCTTTCGGCGAATCCGTTCTGTTTCTTGAAGTCGATGGCCTCAAAGCCAGGGAACGCCGACCCGACGCGGAAAATGGCCAGGCTGTTCTTGTATCGGGAGACGGTCAATGTGGTGCAGAAATGGGTGAAGCCCAGTTCCTTGGCCTTCAACGCGGTGCGGCTCAGGTTGTACTCCCAGCATTTCAGGCACCGCGCGCCGCCTTCCTTCTCCCCTTCCAGACCTTTGACGAACGCGCGCCATGCCGCGTGATCCTGCTCCTCGCGGATCACCGGCACGTGGTAGTGCTCCCCGACGACCACGAGGTTTTCCCATCGTTTTTCAAACTCCTGGGGTGGGTACATGTTGCTGTTGGAGTAAAAGACCGTCGGCTTCCACCCATCCCGAAGGAGCCGCTCCAGGGAAGCGGTGCTGCAGGGGCCGCAGCAGGCATGGACCAGAATTTCGTTTTCCGCGTGCATGCCTGTATCGTATCTTTCCCACAAAAGAGTTGCAATCTCCCCTCCTTTCACGTACCATCGTACTGATATGAAAAAATACCGCAGCTTCATCATCTTCATCGTCATCGTGGTGGGAGTCACGTTCCTCCCCATCCCCAAGAACATCCGTCTGGTCCTGCTGTTGGCGGTTCTTGCCGTCTTTGCGTTCATCCGCCGCAACATCTTCTTCTACCTGCACGCCAACAAACTGGCCAATGGCAGGCGGCCCAATGCCGCCTGGAAATGGTACGAACGGTCCATCCGGAGCGGCTTGAGTGACGACGGCGTGGTATCCATCGCCAGCCTGTACATCCAGTTTGGGAACATCACCCGCGGCAAGGAACTGCTGGAAGATTTCTTCGCCCACACCAAACGGGGCGCAACAGACGGCACACGGGTGATGGCCACCATGCTCCGGGCATTGGTCGTCTACGTCCAGGGAGACACCAACGAAGCGCTTTCCCAGTTCCAGGCGCTTCAGGCGAGCGGCTACAAGAGTCCGACGTTGATCGTCGACCTGATGACGATGCAGTTGGATCTGGGTATGAACGCCCAGGCACGTGAAACCTATGAGAAGAGTGGATACTCCATGGAGAACGGCGTCACCCTCCAGGAGGCGTACGGCAGGCTGTTGATCGCCGAGCGGAACTGGTCGGACGCGTATCTCCTGTATGACAATCTGATGAAACAGAACGTCGTGATGGCCCCCGGCATGCTGCACGCGGCGCAGTGCTACATCCACTACGGAGAAGTGAAGAACGCCATCCTCGCGCTTTCCCTGGCGCTTCGGGCCTCCTTCAACCATACCTGTCTTTTGAAGCGGGAAGACGTACAGACATTGCTTGACCAGCTTCAGGATCCGACGACACGCATCGCCACGGCCAGGGCCATCGACGCCGACACCGATGCCGTCTCCCGCGGTTCTCTCCCCAAGCCGTGGCCACGCCCCTGCCCGCCATCCCGTGACGATGTCCTGGAAGGCTTCGCCCTGAAGGAAAAGAAGCTGGGGGAAAAGGTCAAAACGGATCGGATGCCCAATACGGAGATCACCGACGCGGATGAGGCGTATCTGAAAGCCCATCATCTGGAGGATGTCTGAAATGAACGGAACGTACATCTGGGTGTTCCCGGCGGCGATGGTCGCCATCGGGATATCCCCCCTTCCCTTGGTGGCGAAGATCGCTCTGATCATCGTCGTGTTTCTGGTCATGCTGCTTCTGAAACGCAAGACGTTCCTGTACCTGTCGGCAAGCAGACACATCGCCCAAGCCGTCGTCCCCGAGCAGAAAGACTGGGACAAGCTGGAAAAGGCGCTGGCCATGGGGCTTCCTGAGCAGATGCGCGTCACCTCAGCCAGCCTGTACATCCAGAAGGGCGATTGGAGGAAAGGAAAAGCGATCCTTGATGCGGTGATCACCGCCCCGGCCGGCAAGAACGAGAAGGAACACCAGGGAATGGTCAATGTGGCCAAGATCATGCGTTCCATGACCTCCTGGCTGGATGGGGATCTGGACGGCGCCATCAACGAAGTGGCCCAGGTGTACCAGAGCGGGTATCGGGACAAGAACCTGTTCATCAACTACGAGACCTACGTGCTTGAGAAGGGAGATCTGAAGACAGCAAAACAGCTTCTTGAGGAGTCTTCCGATCGGGAACACGGTTCCTTGGGAATCCAGGACAACCACGCGTGGTATCTGATGCTCACCGGTGCCTGGGAAGAGGCGACGGCCCTCTACGATGTGTTGTTCAATCTGAACCCCCGCTTCCCTGAGCCGTACGTCCACATGGCGCAGATCAAACTGCACTATGGGCTGTGCGCCGAAGCGATTTCTTGGCTCCAGAAGGCAAAGGATGCCCGTTACACCCAGACAAGCGGCATCAAAAAAGATTTCGTCGAGCGGCTGGTCGCCTTGCTCTCCAATCCCTCCACACGGCTGGCCACCGCCAAAGCGGTGGATGGCGCCGTCGCCCAGGTTGCCATTGGAAAGATGCCGGCCATCCCCCAAGGATATCCCCCGACAGAGGCCGACGTGCTGGACGGCTTCGCCCCGCTTCCCCAGCAAGAAGAAGAGGAAGTCCAGAGGGATACCGATGACCGGCTTCCCGACACCGACCTTTCCTCCGATGACGAGGAGTACCTGAAGCGGCACGGGCTGGAGTGATTACAAGGCGGAGGAAAGCCAGAAGCCCCAGACGATTCCTCCGGTGGCGTTCTCATAGCCGCAGAACATCGTCAGCGGGAAATCTTTCAGGCCGAGGAACGACGGGTTGATCGTCATCTGGATGCCGGTGGAAAAGTACGCTTCGTTGATCCACAGGAAATCGAAGTATCCGGCGATGGAAGTATCCTTCAGGATCACCGCTTCGGCCACCGTCGGCTTGAACCCACGTGGGCTTCCATCCCAACGTCACGTTTGCAGGCCACCAGCACATTGGATGGATTCGAGGGAGCTCCGTGCCCTTCCCGTCGGATCTCCAGGCTGTTGGTCCGGAATCCATCCTTGGCGAACAACGGGACATTCCCCTCCCCATCCAGCGCGAACCGGAATGTAGATGCAAGATTCAGGAAGACACTGGAGGGACGATGGGCAAGCTGCAACGAACTGCGGACGGCAAAAAACGGCCGGAAAGAATCAGTATTGCCAAATCCCTGGACGAACACGTCAAGAGAACTCCCGCTGAAATTCCACTCTCCGTTCCCCTTTTGATCCTGATACGTCGACAACACCCCGGCATTGGCCATCATCGTCGTCCCGACAAACGTTTTCTCCTCCACCTCGCTTCGGAGCAACTCGGCGCTTCCGATGCCTCGGAGGATCAGGTGGTCACCCAACAGATGGTATCTGCTTTCCACGTTCGCCCGGAGGTATACCGACGGAACGGCCGTTCCCTGGTCAAGGTTGGTGTCCAACAGGAACGTAAGGCGGGTATGGTTCCACGCATGGTAGGTGACGGCGGTGGCGATCATCGGGGAGGCGCTGAACGCCTGGTCGCGGTAGGTGGTCAATGAGCTGGCGCCCAAAGCATAGAAGGCGAAATTCCCCCATTTCAGCTGGTATGCCAGTCCTAATGCACCGGAGTCCTTCAGATAGCTCGCGTCATCGGTCAGGTACGACGAGAACTCGAAACTGAACGTATTGCTCAGTTTCGTCTGGCGCACATGGTTGTACAGGCTGAAGTTGGCGATACCCTGGTCAATGGATTTCTCCAGGTCATCACGCCGTTCTTTCAACGAGACGACCCCCAGAGAGGAGGGAAGCTTGGACAGCGCCTCCTGCTGTGCTTTTGCCGCCTCGTACCCTTTCTGTGCGATGGCATCCAGATTGGCGAAGTCCATGAACGAAACTTTCTCCACGTCGCAGCGGATCCAGATCATTTCCGGGTGGGCGATGATTTCGTTGACACCGGTTCTCCGTTTCTGGATGTCCAGCATGGTGTTCACCGCGGTGAGGGGATTGCGAAGATTCAGGTCGTTCCGGGTATTGAACGTGGTGGAGACGATCACATCATCCGAATACTGGTAGGCGACGTTGATCGGCGCCAGGTTGGTGATGCCGCCATCGATCAACAGATGCCCATGGTATTCCACCGATGGAAAGTAGACCGGGATGGCAAAGGATGCGCGAAGGATGGTGGCGAAGTCCCCTTCGCTGACCAGAATCTGCCGTTTGGTCACCAAATCCTCCTGCACCACGATGATGGGGATGCTCAGATCCTCCAGCCGGAGGCTCTTGGTATTGGAGCCATTGAGCAGACTGACGGCATAAGAGGCCAGGGAATCCGCTTTCAGGAGCCCTCCTTCCAACGGCAACGTGAAGCTGATCACCTTGGACAGATCCATCGTGCTGATGCAACGCTCGATCTGGCCGGGGCTCATGCCGGCTGCGTAGAGCAGTCCGACGATGGACCCCATCGAGTTGGAGACGATGTAGTCCGGAACAATCCCCTGCTCTTCCAGGTATTTCAGCACGCCGATGTGGGCCATGGCGCGGGCGGAGCCACCGGAGAGCACCAGGCCGATGGCGGGACGCTTGCCTCCGGTCCGCTGCAAAATCCGTTGGCGGAACAGCTTCGTCCCCATAGGCCAGCGGATCACCGGAGAGGAGCAGGTCATCCGGGCTTTGCGTGGAGGAATTCTCAGATGACGTTGGCTCCACCGCGACCGAGGTGGTTTCCACCGGCTTTGTCTGGTCCTGCGTCACGCCATCCTCGGCGAACCCCGACGTCGCCAGCGCGAGCACCACCATCACTCCTATGCAGCGTCCGCGAGCTTTCATGCACATTCCTCCCGTATGGGTCTCATTCTACAGGAAAACAAGAAAACACGAAAGATTCCATCACCAATTTTCATCTCACAAAGAGTTCCGTTCTTTTGGTTGATTTTTCTTTGGGGATTTGATAACATACCACCTTGTCACGCCGGCATGGTGTAATTGGTAGACACGTCAGACTCAAAATCTGATGGCTGAGTAAGCCGTTCCAGTTCAATTCTGGATGCCGGTACTTTTCAACCCCTTATTCGTTTTGGTATAAGGGGTTTTTCTTTGAGAAAGGGTTATTCGCTGTTTATGGTGGGTAGGAATCAATCGAGTATTCATAAATAGAAGGTGTTCTGCTATGTTTAGAGCAAGGAGCAAAGCAGATGATCGACCCGCATATTCAGAAACTTTTCAGCCTCGGATTGGGCCTTGAGGAACCTTGGCGCATCACTTCACTGGAGATGGTTCCGTCCGAGAAGCAGCCAACGCTGTTGGAACTCCACATACGGATCGATTTTAAGGAAGGGTCGAGTTTCCAGTATCCAGGATTCGACCAGAGCTGCAAGGTCCACGATACCCGAGAAAGAACCTGGAGGCATCTCAATTTCTTCCAGTACCGTTGCTACATCACCGCAAAAGTCCCCAGAATCATCACGCCCGACGGCAAGGTGAGGACCGTTTCGGTGCCCTGGGCAAGAAGCGGCAGCGGCTTCACCTTGATGATGGAGGGGGTGATACTCACCCTGGTGAAGCACATGCCGGTCAGGACGGTTGCCCGGGAGATCGGGGAGCACGACACCAAGCTGTGGCGCCTGATCGACTACCATGTGGAGGAGGCCCTCAAGGACCAGGACTTCTCGGATGTCAGTGCGATAGGGGTGGATGAGTACAGCCACAAGGGCCACAACTACATAACGGTCTTTCTTTCCCATCCCGATGTCGCCACCGATGAGGCCGGAAGGTGCAGGCAGGCGGGGAAAGCGAGGGTACTCTTTGTGACGGAAGGAAAAGACAAGGATGCCGTGAAACGTTTTCTTGAGCGTTTCAAGGAGAAGGACGGAAAACCCGGGCAGGTGAAGGTTGCCACCAGCGACATGATCCACGGCTACCGCAGCGCCCTGGGGGAGAGCTTTCCCGAGGCCGTCGTCACCGTGGACAAGTTCCATGTGGTCAAGAATTGTTCGGATGCGGTGGACAATACCAGGAAACGGGAAATGCGCAGCAAGAACGCCGCAAAGACAAAGGACCTGAAAAAGACGCGGTACATCTGGCTGAAGAACCCCGACAACCTCACCGACAGGCAGCGGGAGCGGCTCGGCCAACTGCTCCAGGTCGAATATCTGGATACGGTCCAGGCCTACAGCTGCCGTCTTGAGCTGCAGGATTTCTATGAGACCCACAAGGCCTATGACGAGGACATGGTGTCTGACTTTGAGCGGCTGGCCATCAGATTCGCCAACTCGGCGGTCATGGAAATCCGCAAGTTTGCACAGTGCCTGACAAGGAATGCGGTGGAGATTCTTAACTACTTCCAGACCCTGAGGACCAATGCAATCCTGGAGGGGTTCAACTCGAAGACAAGCATCATCAAGAGCCGTGCGAGAGGCTTCAGGAACATGAGGAACTTCATGAACATGATCTACTTCGTCTGTGGAGAATTGTCTCTCCCCCTGCAGCCAATCATGTAGAGCTACCCACTATAAACAGCGAAAGGCCTGAGAAAGAGAGAATCATGCACATGGTATGCGCCCGTTAGTTCGACGAAAGAAGGTGCGTACGCTCTCTTCCTGTATGTTGCCTCTCCCCTTACAGCAACGTCTGCTGATGTTCCTCCTGCCGGAAGGATGCCGCTTCTTCGATGACGACGCAACTCCGTCCCCTCCGCTTCGCCTCGTACAATGATTCATCGGCATAGCGGAACATCTCGGGATACGAAGAGACGCCATCCCAGATCACCGCGCCGATACTGCAGGAAACATGTTCTTCCTGTTCCGTCAGGATGCCGATGACCCGTGCCTCAACGGTATCAAGCAACACCACCAGATCATCCCGGCTAAGGGGACGATCCACCAAGATCATGAACTCATCCCCACCGGAACGCCCGATGAAATCCTTGTCGGCGAAGCAACTGCGCAGCACCATGCCGGTGCGGGATAACACGAAATCCCCCATCTGGTGGCCAAGCTGGTCATTGACCTTCTTGAAGTTATCCAGATCGATCAACACAAATACCCGTTGCGGCTTGTCCGTCGGTACATCAAACGCCTTGCTCATCTGCTGCACGATCGCCGCACGGTTATACAAGCCGGTCAATTGATCCAATGAGGACATTCTGCGGTACTGTTCCTTGGCGATGCCCTCCTCGGCGCGGGAGTCGGTGATGATCACAGCGACAAGGATTCCGCAGGCAAGGCCGAACAGCGCGGAGAATCGGTCAATGCTGACATTCCATACCGGCTTGACCGATGCATCCAGAACGATATACAGCAGGTACGGCGCGGAAAGCATGGGGATATGCAGATACAGGGGAAAGATGAACATCGCCGGAGCGATGACGAACAACGGGGCCATGAACACGGAGATGCCTTGCGGATAGGGAAAGATGTCGACCACCATGCAGCTGATCATGACGATCAACTCAAAGAGAATGCAACTTGCCGTCACCGCCTTGGGATGGTCCTCCAATGCGGATCCGAACAGCCGGGTGGCGAGCAACATCACCCCGGAGATGGCAAAAAAAGCCCAGTATACCCCGCTGACCCTCCAGCCCGTCATGAACAACGGAGTGACCAGAAAGAACGCCCCGATGAGAATGAACAGGATGAACGCCAGGAACTGGAGGAGCGCGAGGTTGTGTTGGGTGATATCCTCATGGGATTGAGCGAAATAGATCTTCCGTTTGTGGAAAGAAGAACGGACCTGGGAAAGAAACAATTTCATGCCGACCTCCCTTGGAGCAAGGAACAAAGCTCGACATACAACGTCTGTTGGTCAAACGGCTTGGAAAGATACCCGTTCATCCCGGCATGCATGCAACGCTCTCGTTCCTGGGGGGAGTCTTCCGCCGTGACGGCGATGATGGGGACGGAGGCATCTGGACGGGATAGGGAGCGTATCTCTTTCGCCGCCTTGATACCATCCATCACCGGCATGTGCATATCCATCAGGATGGCATTGTATCTGCCATGCTCCCCTTCCCGGAACATCCGCACCGCTTCCGCTCCATCGTGGGCTTGCTCCACCACCATCCCCGCCTTTTCCAAAAGCCGGGCGGCGATCTCCGCGTTCAGCGGATGATCCTCGGCAAGCAACACCCGCTTGCCCTTCAGCATGGAATAATCCATCTCTTTGGATCGTACGGGAACGTCATAATCATCCACCCAAGTCATCGGGAAGGAAAGGAACACCGTCGTTCCCTTATCCAGTTCGCTTTCCAGCCTGACCGAACCGCCCATCAATGTCACCAGATACTTTACGATGGCAAGCCCCAGTCCGGTGCCAGGGATGGATCGATTCTCCCCGATCCGTTCCTGAGTGAACGGTTCGAACGCTTTCTTCAGAAATTCCGCCGTCATGCCGCACCCCGTATCACGCACCGCGCAATCCAGCCAACCAGAAGGATTCCCCCTGTCTCTGCAACTGAGTTCCAACGTAACGGAACCACCGGAAGGGGTGAACTTCACCGCATTGCCAAGCACGTTGACGAAAATCTGGATGAAGCGCAGGTCATCCACATGGATTTCCGTAGCGACGTTGCCTTCCACCACCGTGGTGAACAACACACCCTTTGCCTGACACTGAGGCTGGATGATGGCATCCAACGATTCCAAGAAATGGCTCATTGTCAGGAGCTGGGGGTGCAATTCCACTTTGGCAGCCTCGATACGGGACATATCCAGCACGTCGTTGATCAACCCAAGCAGGTAGGTGCAGGACTCATGGATCTTGCGGAACGCATCCCGAGACTCCCGGTCATGCGTTTCCTCGATGCCCAGTTGGGTGAGCCCCAAAATGGCGCTGATCGGCGTGCGCATCTCGTGGCTCATCCGGGAGAGGAACTCGCTCTTCGTCGCGCTGGCCTTCTGCGCGGCATCCAACGCGGCCTGAAGCCGTTGTTGCTGCTCCGCTTCCTTCTGGACGATTTCCGTGACATCCTGGTCCAGACAGCAGATCTTCAGATGGGATTCATCCAGATAGGAGAACGTCAGACGCACCCTGCCGTGTTGTTTGGTCAGGAAGGAAACGAGGTACCGCCCGTTGGCATCCAGTTCCTTGTTGATCACATCCAACGCCAGTTTCTGTTTCACCGAGTCCATCGGTTCATCGACGCCACCGGCGACATCCTCGATTTTTCCACCACCACAAGCGATTGGCGGTTGCCGTTCCGCACCAGCCGTCGCGTCCCTCCGGTGTGGGCGTCGATGATGTACAGATTCTTGTAGGTGTCCAGCGTCACGCTCCGGAACAACAGCTGGGAATCCACATCGTCATTGACATCGTAGACGGAACAGAACAGCAACAGATGCTTGGAATAGGGATGCACTACAAGAGAAAGCACCGCCTTGGCCCACCGGTAGTCCCCTTCGGCGAACCGGCAGCGAAAGGTGACGCTCAGCCGATGATCCCCGGCGGCGAACGCATGGATCAGACGGGAACGGGACAACGTATCCAGGAACGCCTGATGGTCATCCTGAAAGATGAACGCATCAGCTTTCTGGATGAAGGCGTCATACTGGTCAATCTCCTTTTCATGGGGATCGGGAAACAGGAAGAAGCGTCGTGCCAACACTTTGTTCTCCGTCAGGTCCGCCTGCAACAGGAACAAAGCCTTTTCATTGAACAACGTCGGATGGTTCTGTTCCCGTTCAAACAACTCGACCTGTTTCTGCTGTTCCGTATGGTCCGTGGCGATCAAAATGGCACGGTCCGGTTTTCCGTCCACCTCGGAAATCGTCTGGAGCATCATCCGATACCAGGATTCCGGCCGGTCATTGGTCGGTGCGAACGCTACGTCCATGTAGACGGCAGGCATGCCGTTTTCGATGCTGCGCACGCCATCACGAAGCGAATCATGATAGGTGGGCAGGAGGATTCCCCGTCTCCAGCAACGATTCCGGAAATGCTTCAACGGTGTCGGGCAAACCCAATGAACGGCGCATGTTCTCCCCCACGTGCAGGATATGGTGGGGGACATCCAGCTCGGCGATGTACATGGAAGTCTGTTTGACGGCCATTTCCAGAATCTGCTGGCTTTCCTTCAGTCTGCGCATGTTTTCCAGATGCCTGCGGCGCAACACCACCATGACGGCGATCACCACAAGGATAATCCCCACCACACCACAGAGCAGGTACACCACCGTCCGGTACCGGGCCACCAACAGGACGGGACGGTTGACCAGCATGCTGTTTTTGGGAAGCCAGAACCGATGGATGCCAAAACGCCGCATCTGCCCCTCATCGAACAGGTAGGTGTACGGCATCGTCTGGATGGGGATGGAAGACGGGGCTTCTCCGCCAAGCACACGAAGGGCCATACGGCCCGTCATACGCCCCATTTCGGTAAACGACAGGACAGCGCCACCAAAACTCCCGTCACCGACGGTGCACTCATCAATGCGGAACACCGGCACATTGGCCGCTTCGCTGATCATCGTCGCGGCCTGATGCAACGTATACCGGTTCCCGTTTTTGTCCTGGCTGTAATGGAGGAACAACAGGATCGTCTCATCTGTGAGATTCCCCAGAGAAGCCACAAACGCTTCCTTATCCATTTCTGATCCATCCAGGACTTCGAACCGTAGGGAAGGAAACTGATCGCCTAACGAACGGAACAATGCGCTGGCACCTTGCCCGGTGGGGGATTCGTCACTGATGGCCAGTACACGCTGGGCCCGTGGATACAGCTGGGATGCCAGACGGACCGTCTCGGCGATGGGAAATGTCTGTACGATCCCGGTGGCGTTTCCCAGCTGGAACGCGCTTTCCGCCTTCTGGAGCGTATTGACTCCTCCGAACACAATGGGGGAAGCGGAGAACAGATCGTTCTGATGAGCCAAGGCGAAATCCAAGGCTTCGTCGTCCGAAGTGACCACCAGATCGAATTGCTCCCCCTGCAGGATCCGGATCGTCTGCTGTTCGGATTCTTCAGGAGACAGCTGCTTGGCGTCCATGAACACCCATTTGACATCGGCATTGGAGCGAACCGACTCCTCAAACCCCTGCATCTGAAGTCTCGAAGCATCCCAATCATACGCATACGAACTGAGAAACAGCACGCGGGGGAGCGAAGAAGCGAATGCGACCGGAAGAAAGCATCCCACCACAAGCAGGAACACGAGGATTCGATAACGTGATGCATGCGTCTGCCGCATACCGGCATGGTACCATGAACCACTTCCTCCGTACATGACTCTTACTCCTCAAACATCCCTTTTCGGGTAATTTCTCCATTCCTGGCAAGAAATTCCCCTTGGCAGAGCACGGTTTTGGGCTTCCAATTTTCCAACACCACCAAATCGGCGCTCTTTCCCGGTTCAAGGGAGCCGATCATCCCGTCGAAGCCGAAGCGCCTTGGCCACGCTCTTCGTACAGGGCAGAAGCGCTTTCTCCCAGGTGAAGCCGAAATCATCCACCAGCGAGCGGATCGTCGACAGGAGCGCCGTCATCCGGCCGCGGTCCATCCCGATGATCTCCTTCTTGTCGTTCCACTTGGGCATTGAGCCGTTGGAATCGCTGGACATCGTCACCAGGTTCCATGCCGTCTCATCCAACCTTCCGGCAAGGTCGGCCAGATGGGCGGCCGCGTTGGTTCCCGTGGTGATGTCGGCGTAGCCACCCTTCCCGATCCACGCCAGCGCCTGCTCCAGGTGACGGCCCATGTGGGTCGGATGGAACTGGCTTGCCGGGATGGGCGAGTCATGAATGATGCGCATCAGCACTTCGATGCCGTTGGGGTCGGCTCCGACATGCAGGTGGAGCTCCCCTACCTTGCCTCCGATCAAGCCTCCCAGGCGGCACTGGCTGGCAAGCCGGGTCAGCTCTGCCTGGTCGGGGCAACTGCACCGTTGGTCACTGATGGCAATCTTGCAGCCGATCACCGGGTCGATGAAGATCAGGTCATCGGAGACCGAACCGGTCAACGTCGGCGACGGATACTCATAGGAACCGGTCAGGCACCAGGCGTGCACCCCCTGGTGGCGGAGCGCCATTGCGGTGGCGAACAGGTCGCGCAGCGTTTTGGTGTGGCAGTCCGTACCGAGGGTGCCGACCACCGCCGTCACCCCGGCTTTGGCCAGATCGCTGAACGGCCAGAGGGCTGGACGCGGCTTTCCGGCCCATCCTCCCCGCCTCCGCCGATGATGTGGACGTGCTGGTCGATCAGGCCGGGGATCACGTCCCGGCCTTCCAGGTCGATCACCTGCAGACCGGGCAGCGTGACGGAGAGGTTGTTCCCCATCGCCACAATGGTCGAACCGACCACCAGTATATCCTGGATTCCGAGATCCTTCGGTTGATGAACATGCGCGTTGTGAAACAGATATGCCATGATGACTCCTTACAAATACGTTTCCATGTTACGCTGATGCGCTTGGTAATCCACCGCGGTGTGGATGGCCCCATCCTTGCCATGAAGATAAAACAGCGCGTCCGTTTTCTGGGGATGGGCCGCCGCGGTAAGGGCGGCAAGGCCCGGACAGCTGATCCCACTGGGAGGCAGGCCTTTGACCCTTCGTGTGTTGTACGGGCTTTTCTGCTCAAATACCGCGGGGTTGATGGGATGCTCCCAGTCTCCCGTCTCATACCGGGTCGGTCGCGTCGATGCCCAAGGGGAATCCCCTGCTCCAGCCGGTTGTAGATGATGCCGGCGATCAACGGCATCTCATCGGGATTCTGCGTCTCCGCCTGGATCATCGAGGCGATGATCACCACCGCCTCCAAGCCATACTGGCGGACGGCATCGCTTCCCGAAAGCGGTCCCAATGCGTCCAGCATCGCCTGATGCATCGCCACAGCAAGGCTGGAAGCCACATCCCCATCCCGCACCGGATAGGTGCCGGGGAAGAACCATCCCTCAGCAAAACTCAATCCTTCTGATGCGGCAAGCGCCTTCGCCGCGGCGAGGAACGCCCCTTCCTTGGCATATCCCCGCTGTGCCAGGTAGGTGTCCACCTGGGAAAGCGTCTGTCCGGGGGTGACCACCACGGAGAGCGCCGCGGGGTTGGAGGTGAGCAACCCTGCCACGGTCTGGTCGGACGAGCCCCGGGAGAACAGATACGTGCCGCTCCTTAGTCTCGAGGCGAGGTCATGGGAGACAAGATAGGAGATGAAATCATGCGCCGAGGAAACCACCCCGTTGTCCTCCAGCAGGACGGCAACCTGCCGGGCGCTCATTCCCGCCTGGATGGAAAGGGCGATGGTCTCAGACGGAGCGGAAGGGGGCGCCGCCTCCGTCACCTGGGGTTTCCGCCTCCCCTGCCATTGGGTGACAAGCACCAGCGCCAGCAGGCAGAACCAGATGCTCAGCGTGATGATGAGGGCGAAACGGGAAATGGGAGACTGGTATCCTTTGCGCTTGCCCAGTTCAGGAGGCTCCACGTCCACCCGGTGGGGCTTGGACGCGGTGCCTGCCGGTTTCTTCGGTTTGGGACGGGACAGGTTCTTCGCTTGTTCCCTGCCTGTAGTCCGTGGTGATGCGGGTTTTCTCTTGGCCTGGTTCTTTTTGGGCGAGGAACGCTTCTTTTTCGGTGTTGGGTGGTCACCCAGGTTCAGTTCCAATTGGGTATCAGCCATGGTCGGCTCCCGACAGGTCACGGATCTTTCTTCTCCGCTCGGCGATGGAGCGCTGCACCTCGGAAATCTGTTGCTCGATGGCTTGTTCCTGTTCCTCCAGATGGGCGATCTTCTGGTTGTCCAGTTCCATCTGGGCGTTCAGTTCGTCAATCTGCATCTGGTTGCGCAGACTTTGGATCCGTTGCTGCGTCTGTGCGATTGCATCCAGCCGTTGGACGATGGCAAGCCCCTGTTCGTAGGCGATCTGTCCGACATCGCGGGCGATCACATCAGGGGGGATCTGGTCGTACACGGCCTTTCCATACACCGACGCAAGCTGCTGGAGCTTTGCCTGCATCACGGACAGTTGGGACTTGGCTTCTTCCAGCGCTTTCTTGCCGTTGTCCACCTCTTCCTGCAGGGAGGAAACGTTGCTCCGTGCGGCGGCAAGGTCCTCCGTCAATTCCTGCTGTCGGGAGACCAACAGGCTCGCTTCCTCTGCAAGATGCGCATCGGGCAGCAACGAACATTGGTCGTGATCAAGAAAATCCTCCCCACAGTGTTGAAACAACGCACCGGTGCGCCGGCGGAGCAGCGACAGCCGCGTCCGAGCCCACGACGCGACCACCCCACCCTTGAGCAACATCGTCTCCAGGCGCTGGGTTTCCTTCAGATAGCCATCAAACCACGTTGCAGAAGCCGCGCGGAGCGCCTCATCCGCCACCCCGCTCTGATATGCCTCATACGCCACGGCGCCCAGTCTGCCTGCAAGTTCTTTTCTTTGTCGGGCGGCCAGCTGCAGATCTTTTTCCGTCTGGCGGATCCGCCCTTTCTTGTCGGAGATCAGATCCAGGCGCCGCTTCTGTTTGGCGCACACCTTCTCCAGTTCGGTGACCGATTCCAAGCAGGTCTCATATGCCTGCCATTCGTCACGGCAACACCCAAGCGTCCGTTGCCGTTCGATCAACGCACAGCTCTCGCCGAACGCCGCATAGTCCGCGCCGAGCTGTTTCTTCAGGTCGGTGAGGTGACGTTCCAATGCGACAATATCCTGTGAGGTGATCGCCATGGCGCATATTCTACCATAAAAGGAGACGCCAAGGCCATATGCGTTTCCTTGACAGAGCTACAAGCGGCGAGTATGCTTTTTGCTATCTTGGACATACCGTTTGTACGCCCAGCGCATTCAGTACAGCCCATGCATACATCATGAGGATTGCAGGAAGGAGATTGCCCTATGGACAATGAAAAGAACAAGGCCGATCAGGATCAGGCGGCCATCGCGAAAATCCAGATTCTCGTTGGGAAAACCAAAGCGGATCCCAATCCCGAAGAATTGGAACATCTGAAGAAACTGATTAAGAAAAACGTTCCGTTCACGTTACGCTCATATTTCATGGCTTACCTGTTCCGCGAGTTGCAGCAGGGCGGACAACGAAGCCAGGCCCCAGCCCGGAGGAATCCGGCGCCACGGCCCCAGGCTCCACGCCCGGCCAAAGAAGCAACGGAAGGAACGACTCCGGAGCAGAAACCGGAACGGGTGGAGAAACCGCTTCCCGAGGGAGCCAAGACGCTGTACCTGAACATCGGCAAGATGAAACGGTTGTACGCCAAGGAGCTCAGCCAGATTTTCCAGGACCAGCTGGGGATCACCAAGGATGACATCTACGCCATCCGGATCCATGACAAGTACAGCTTCGTCTCATTAAGCGGTGAGAACTGCGAGAAGGCCATCGCCAAGATGAACGGCATGGACATCAAAGGCAGAACGGTCGCCGTCAGCTATTCCAACAAGGAGCAGTGATGTTCGTTGATCGTGTGGTGGTCGGGCCGTACCAGACCAACTGCTACATTCTCGGGGACGAGGAAACGGAAAGCGGCTGGATCATTGATCCAGGCGGGGATGCCAAGCGCATCATCGCCTGCGTCACCAGCCACAAGGTCCATCCCGTCGCCGTCTTGCTCACCCATACCCACTGGGATCACATCACGGCGCTTCCCGCCGTGAAGGACGCCTATCCGGACATTGAGATTCTGGTAGGCCGCCTGGATGCGGGATTTCTCGGGAAGAACGCCTACCAGCGGTTCGATGAGACGATCACCGACCGCAGGTTCCTGGCGGTGTACAAGGATCAACTGCAGCGGATGCCCGAGCCAACCACCCTTCTGGATGACGGGCAGATGTTGGATGACTGCCACATGCGGGTGCTCAGCACCCCGGGGCACACACCGGGCGGCGTCTGCTACTACCATGAGGCCGGACACTTCCTGTTCTCCGGAGACACACTGTTCTGTGGAGGCATCGGACGGACCGACCTGTACGGCGGTAGCTACAGCGACATCATCCAAAGCTGCAAACGGCTGCTGGAACTTCCCGGCGACGTCCAAGTCCTCCCCGGCCACGGGCCGGAAACGACCATCGCCCAGGAACAGACCAACCCGTTCATCGTGTAAGAAAAAGCCCTCGGTTTCCCGAGGGTCTTTTGTTGTCTAATAGCGGTGTGGCCGCTCTTCTTCGTTCTTGCAGTCCAGGCAGAGGACGGCGTACGGCAGTGCCCGGAGTCGCTCCTCGGGGATTTTCTTGCCACAGCGGAGGCAGGTGCCGTACCGACCTGCGTGGATTCTGTCCAACGCCCCTTCGATGGCGCGAAGCCGGTTGGCTTCGTGTTTGTTGATCACTTCCAGCTTCTTGATGGCGATGTCATCCGCGGCGCTGTCAATACTGTCCTTGATGCTCATCGTTCCCGCTATATCCTTGAATTCGGAATTGCTCTCAGCCATGTGCTCCAGGATCTCCTTGCGCATGTCCAGAAGCTTTTGTTCCATCTCCTCGTTGAACGTCATAGAGTACCCCCAAAGGAATTTTCTCTAACATGGTGTTTCTTCGCAGGGAAGTCAATAGGTCAATTCACGATTTCTCGTCATTTTTCTCTTTTTTTGTATCTGTCACATAGGTGCCCATTTTCCGTACCGTCCGTATCATGGCGGCAAGTACGACGACAACCAGAACGGTCATAACGGCGAGGATTCCCACCTGGTCGCGATACAGGACGGCAAGCAGACAGTAGCCGACCAGCAGGCTGACGCAGAGCACCACCACCCACCTGACCAGCGAACGGTATTGTTTCTTATCCATGGAGGAACTCCTTGATCACCGAGAGGAACGCGTCGTACGTCGTGACGATCTTCAGGTCGGGTTGTTCGGCGAGGATCCGCTCGGGCGCGCGGAACAGGCATCCGCCATCCGCCTTGCGGATCATGGCGATGTCGTTGTACGAGTCCCCTGCCGCGAACGTGCGGAAGTTCAGCGACCGCAGGGCGTCGATGGCCTTGCGCTTGCCATCTTCCAACCGCATCACGTAATCGGTGATCATCCCGCCCTCATCCACCTTCAGGCTGTTGCACCACAGCATCGGCCAGTCCAACTGACGCATCAAGGGGAGAGCGAAACTCGCTGAACGTATCGGAGAGAAGCACCACCTGGGTCAGGGAGCGCAGTTCATCCAAGAAATCCTTGGCGCCTTCCAGCGGATGCATCGTGGCGATGACCTGCTGGATGTCGGAAAGTTTCAGATGATGCTGCCTGAGCAGGTTGATGCGGTACTGCATCAGTTTGTGGTAATCCGGTTCATCCCGGGTGGTCAGACGCAGTTCGGGAATCCCCGTCTTCTCGCTGAACGCGATCCAGATCTCCGGTACCAGCACCCCTTCCAAATCAAGACAGACGATGTCCATAGGCTCTCTCCTCTTTTTTCACCAAGTATTGCCATTCACGGCAAGAAAGACAAGAGCACCCAGAAGGGACGCCGTCTCCCCAAGCACCTCGCCTGCGCCCAGCACATCGCCGGTCACGCCCCCGATCTTCCGCCGGGACACCCGGCTGACGAGGAGCGTGCACACCAGAGCGGCCAGGGCCATGGCCGCGACCACCTTCCGCCCCCACACCCAGAGCAGCACGGCGCAGATGCCAAAGGCTCCCAACAGATGACGCTCCTTCGCGCCCCTCACCAGATCCCCCGCCGTCCCGTTCTCCCGTGCATAGGGAAGCGCCACGCAGAGGAGCACCTGCATCGTCCGGCCCAGGACCGGAGCGGCGAACAGGATGGACGCATCCTCCCCCACCGCCTGATACAACGCGTACTGGAGAAGGAGCGTGACGGAGAGCGCCAGCATTCCGAACGAGCCGACATGGCTGTCCTTCATGATCTCAAGCCGCTTTTCTCTGGTGTATCCTCCGCCGAAGCCGTCAAACGTATCACACAGCCCGTCCCAATGAAAGCCACGGCTCATCCACGCCGTCCAGGCGAGGACCAACGCGCTTCGCACAGGAAGGGGGAACGGTAAAAAGAACAACAACAAGTCGCACAGGCCGTACAACGCCCCGACGACGGGAAACCAGTACAGGCTGGTGGACACATGGCGTGGTTCGGCGCCAGGAAACGGAAAGCGGGTCAGCGTCCGGAGGGCAGAAGAGAGCCCGATTCCGCTCACAACAGCTTTCCTTTGATCGGCACAGGGATGCCGGCGATCATCACGATGACGTTGCGGGCCAACGCGGCGACCTTCTGATGGAGCCGGCCGGCCTGTTCGACAAACAGCCTGCTCTCCGGATCGGCGGGAATCACTCCCAGGCCCGTCTCATTGGTCACCAGCACGATGTCGCATGGCGGGTTTTCAAGGACGGACAACAGGCTGTCCACCGCACCGTCCAGCGCTTTGTGGTAGATCAGATTACCCATCCAGACGGTCAGGCAGTCAACGACGCACACCTGGGCGTCGGCGGGAAGCGAGCGGATCGCCTCGGCCAGTTTGATCGGCTCCTCGATGGTATGGAACCGTCCGGCCCGGGATGTCTGATGGGCGATGATCCTGCGGCTCATCTCATCATCCATCCGCTCCGCCGTGGCGATGAAGTACCGGCTATTGGTGTCACTGGCGGCGTCCAACGCGTAATCCTGGGCGTAGGAGCTCTTTCCACTCCGCTCCCCTCCGATGATCAATGTGATGCGGCCACGGCTTTTCACCCGGATGCGCATTCCCCCGACCGCGCTTTCAATGGTATCCCTGTCCTCTTTCGTTTCCTTGTACAACTGATGAACGTCAATCGTCGCCATGCTCATGCCTCGTGGGTGCAAGTATACGCCGTAACGGCTTCTCCAACAACGGTTTTGAGGAGAAAAACTTCTCCTGTCCGAACACCTCGATGGTCACCACCCGGTCCACGCCGTCCTGAGCTTCCTGCCGTACCACCTGGGACAGGAAAGCGTCAACCAGACGGGGATCTCCATCGGCAAGGCTCCGGTGGTCCTTGCCGTCCCGAACCCCGTGGATATGGATGATACGGGCAGCAGGAAGCAATTGACGTGCCGCTCGCCCAGCGTCATAGCCCATCAGCCAGATGTGGCCGATGTCCAGCGTGACGGAAAGATGGTGACGGCGCACCAGGGGAAGCACCAGAGAAAACGGGTAGCTGAGCGTCTCGGCGCAGAAGCGCGAGGGATCCACCCCGCTCTCCCCGGTCAGCTCTTGCAGCGAGCGGTCCAGCTGGGAAAGCCAGCGGTCCATGTCCGTCGAGGGGACGGCGCCCCACGCCTCCGGAGTCAGATGAAGCACGTAGGAGAACACAGGAAGCGGATCGGTCAGGCGGATGATCCTCAGGTAGGTCTCCACCGCCGTTCTGCGGAGCGTCTCGTCCGCAGCCCCCGGCCAGACATCCAAGGGAAAATGAACCGTGTAGGTCAGATCCCCTTGCCTGGCAAGCAGAGCCAACGTCTGGATTTCCTGCGCTGTGGGGAGATTGCTCGCTTCCTTGCTTTCGAACAGCACCAGCTCGACATCCTGCACCTTGCCGGAGAGGAAACGGACGTTGGGGATGATGGCATCCGGGATGATGTAGCTGGTGGTTCCCAAGCGGATCATAGGATTCCCAGCTCCTTCAGGTGGCGGGTGCTGTCCGTCACCCCGAGGTCGCCAAACTCCTTCAGGTCACGAAAGAGGTGACTGGCAAGCCGCACCACCGGCCATGCCGCGGCGGCTCCGCTCCCTTCCCCGAGCTGCATGCCCAGGTCCAGCACCGGGGTGAGACCCAGTGTCTTCAGGACGAGATCGGAGCCAGGGGAAGCGGACCGGTGTCCGGCGATCAAATGACGCGGTACGGACGCATCCATAGCACAGGCGCAGAGGGCGGCGGCGTAGGTGATCAAGCCATCCAAAAGAATGGGGAGCCCTTCCCTGCTTGCACGGATCATCCCCCCGGCGATGGCCGCCGTTTCAAAGCCTCCAAACGAACAGAGCAAAGAGAACCCATCCCGGGCGGGATGGCGGGAAAGGGCTTGTTCGATCACCTGGATCTTATGGGCCAGTTCCGCGCTCCCCAGTTTGGAGGCGCTTCCCGTCACAAGGGAGGCGGGGACGCCGAGGCGCCGGGAGAGGATTGCGGACGCGGAAGCGGAGTTCCCCACCCCCATCTCTCCGAAGAGCAGGATGTCGCATCCACGTCCCAACGCCTTGCCCACTTCATCCGACCCGATTTCCAATGCCCTGGCGCACTGTTCTTCCGTCATGGCCTCTTCCTGAAGGAAATCCCTGGTGCCACGGGCGATCTTCCGGTCGACAAGCAGAGGATCCGTCTGATCGGTATCCAGTCCGACATCGATGACGGACAAAGAGATACGGTTCAAGGAACAGAACAGACCGGATACGCCGTAGCCATGGGCGAATGAGCGGGCCATCTGGAAGGAAATCTCCGTGGCGCTGTGCGTCACTCCTTCCTTGGTCACTCCATGGTCAGCGCAGAAAAGCAACAGTTCCGGTTGCTCCAGATTGAAGGAACCCATCAACGCAAGACGCACGGCAAGATCCTCCATGGCACCCAACGCGCCAGGGAGCATCGCTTTGTGGAGCAATGCGGTTCGGTACTCCGATTCGGTAGGCATAGGTACGATTGTACCCAACGCGGCTGCGGGAGGACAAGAGCGGACGGCTTCTCAGATGTCGTTGATCCGGTACCGGCATTCCGTCTCCGCCACCAACCCTTCATCGGAAAGCCGCTTCAGCATGGAAGAGACCCGCTCCGGTTCAAACGGCAACTGGGATTCCAGTTGGGAGAGGGAACGTTCGCCGGTTTCGGCAAGCACATGCAGGAGAGCGCCGCGCACCTGCCGGTCGGAACCCTGGAACGTCGACTGGGTATGGTAGGAAGCGCTCCTTCGGTTGGGGTTGGGGATCAACCGCTTGAGGAGGACGCCGTAGTCCATCAGGGCGTAGTACCACGGTTTGGGATCCCCGCAGGAGGGGAAGAATGACGCAAGGAGGTTGGAGAGGACCTTGTCCTTCACCCCTTCCTCCCCCGGATGGAACACGTGAAGCAGCACCCTCCGGATATTGGTCTCCAGATAGATGTCCGGCTGATGGTAGCAGAAACAGCGGATCGCCGACGCGGTGGACGGCCCCACGCCGGGAAGAGAGAGGATCACTTCCTTGTCATCGGGAATCGTCCAGCCCCAGGCGGATGTCGCCTTGGCGGCTTGCTGCAACGCCCGGGCACGACGGTTGTACCCCAGTCCCAGCCAATGGGTCAGGAGGTCGGGAAACGGGGCTTCGGCCAACGCGCGGAAGTCCGGCCACAGGGCAAGAAATTCGGCGTACTTCGCCTCCACCCTGCCCGTCTGCGTCTGCTGGAGCATCACTTCGGAGAGCAGGACGCGGTAGGGATCATCCGTATCCCGCCAGGGAAACGAACGGCCGTGTTGATGATAAAAATGGAGAATGAACGCGACAAATTCCGTCTCGTCCGTCGGGGCGTCAAGATACGAGGCTGCTTCTTCTGGACTGAGGTCAGGAAAATCGGTCATTTCTTGTCGTCAAAGGAATCAGGGAAGATTGCGTCCACCTGTTGCATCGGTTTGGGAATGTCTACACCGCCACGCTTGTTCTTTTTCTTGTCTTTCCGTTCCTGGTCCCGCTGGCGCTGGTACGATTTGCCGCTGGACAGCAGAATGGCGATCGGCCGAAGCCGTTTGATGTTGGCGCAGAGGATCTCGGCACAACTGGTCAGCGGGACGGCGATGAACATGCCGACGATGCCCCAGATGTACCCCCAGATGGACAGGGAGATCAAAATCACCAGAGGAGAGAGGTTCAGCTGGCCGCCCTGCAGTTTGGGATCGATGATGTTGCCCAGAATCATCTGGGTGGAGATGGTCATCACGGCGACGAAAATCACCAGACCCCAATGGGGAGCGAATTGGATCAAGGCCATCACGACGGTCAACGCCGTCACGATGATCGAGCCAATGGACGGGATGAAGTTGAAGACAAACGCCAGAACTCCGTAGAGCATCGGCACGTCCATGCCGGCGATCAATGCGGTCAGGTAGAACATCAGACCGGTGAGAAAGCTGATCACCGCCTTGAGGAGCAGGTAGGTGGACACCTGTCGGGAAATACGCTCCCCCAGCATGGCGACCATCGGACCGTTGGAATCATTGAACGCATGGAGCACCTTGGGCATGAACAGTTGCTTTTCCATCAGCAGGAACAGCACGAACAGGATGACCAGCACGCACACCTTGATGACGGAGATCAACTGGGTGGAGACGGTGGTCACACCGCCGACCAGCATGTCCCTCCACTGCACAGGAATCTGGGAAAGAAACGTCTTGCCCTCCGGCACTGTCACGTAGTTGGAGAACTTCTGGGTAAGCAACCGATCCAGCGCGGTGATCCGGTCCAGATAGACCGGCACCATTGAGACCAGCATGGAGACGGTCTTGTACAGCACCCACCAGGCAAAGCCAACGATGCACACCAAAAGCAGAAAGCAGATGGTGATGCCGATGAAATGGGGTACGTGGAGTTTGTCCAGCCGATCCAACAGCGGGGAAAGCAGAAAAAAGATGAATACGGAGAGAACGATGGGAATGGCGATATCCTTGGTGGCTTTCAATGCCGCCAGGACGATGATCGCAGCGATGATGGCAAGGGTGGTCCCCCCTGTCCAATGCTGGGAATCGTCCTCTTTGATCGTGTAATCTTCCATCTTGCGACCATCATAGCATGAAGATTCCGTTTCATCCAGCAATCTTGGCTGATTTGGCGCATTCTGCTACAATCGTTGGCCATGGAGCAACAACAGAATCTGGACAGGATTGAAATCGTTCTTGTCGGGACACAGGACGGCGCGAACATCGGTTCGTGCTGCCGGGCCATGAAAACGATGGGACTGACCCATCTCACGTTGGTCACCGAACGGGAATACGCGGAAAACCGCGTCCGTGCCCTGGCCATCCATGCCAGTGACCTGTGGGAGGGCCGCAAGCAATACCCCACGCTGGAGGAAGCGCTGGCCGGCAGTGTGCTGACCGTCGCGGCGACCCGCCGGCACGGCAAATTCCGCAAGGGCACCTGCGTCACGCCGGAACAACTGGCCGATCAGATATCCACGCTGGGGGACGGCAAGGTCAGCATCGTCTTCGGCCGTGAGTCCGACGGGCTTACCGACGATGAGGTGAACGCCTGCGCCGAGGTGGTCACCATTCCATCCAGCGACAAGTTTCCGTCGCTGAACCTCTCCCAGGCGGTGCAGGTGATCACCTACACGCTGTTCTCACGGATCAAACCGAGTACCATCGGCATCGTGCCGGTTCCCCAGACGCGGGTGATCACCGCCACCGACCGGGTGACCGAAGCGATGGAGGCGATGGGATACTTCAAGCTGGATGACGAGCGTCGCTGGACGCGTCAGTTCCTCTCTGATATTTTCGAACGGGCCCAGATGTCGGAGACGGAAATACGGAAAATGGAAAAGGTGTTCACCAAAATGAGCACCATCGCCCGCTACAAAGGAACGGAAACAAAATGAGCACACTATCGAATGTCTATTTCACCAACCTCCGCAGCCATGCGGAGGAAAGCCGGCTGACCAAACTGAAGAAGGTGATCATGGCGGCAGGGATCGGGAAGCTGGATGTGGATGGCAAATTCGTCGCCATCAAGATGCATTTTGGGGAGCCGGGGAACCTGACGTTCCTCAGGCCCAACTACGCAAAGGTGGTGGCGGACGTCATCAAGGAACATGGGGGCAAACCGTTCCTCACCGACTGCAACACGCTGTACGTCGGCGGCAGGAAGAACGCCCTGGAGCATATGGACAGCGCCAATCTCAACGGGTTCAACCCGCAGACCACCGGCTGCCAGATCATCATCGCCGACGGCCTGAAAGGAAGCGACGAGGCTTCCATCCCGGTGGAAGGCGGTGTGTACGTCAAGGAAGCGAAGATCGGCCGGGCGCTTGCCGACGCCGATGTGATCATCTCCCTTGCCCATTTCAAGGGCCATGAGGCAACCGGCTTCGGCGGTACGCTGAAGAACCTCGGTATGGGCGGTGGTTCCCGGGCGGGAAAGATGGAGCAGCATTGTGACGGGAAACCGGATGTTGACCAGGCGCTGTGCATCGGCTGTGGGGCCTGCCGGCGGATCTGCGCCAACGACGCGCCGCAGATCGTCAACCACAAGTGCCACATCGACCACGACAAGTGCGTGGGGTGCGGACGGTGCATCGCCGTCTGCCCGAAGGACGCCATCGCCAACCATGACAGCAGCTCCAACGACAAGCTGAACTGCAAGATCAGCGAGTACGCCAAAGCGGTCATTGACGGCAAGCCTGCGTTCTTCATCAATCTGGTCATCGACGTCTCCCCGAACTGTGACTGCCACAGCGAGAATGACACGGCCATCGTCCCAGACATCGGTTTCTTCGCCTCGTACGATCCGGTGGCGCTGGATCGTGCCTGCTGTGACGCCGTCAACAAGGCGACCCCGATGCCGAACAGCACCCTCTCCGACCAGAAGCCGATGGACGACAACCTGGATACCAACCACCCGGACACCAACTGGCGGGTCGGTCTGGAGCACGCAGAGCACATCGGACTGGGCACTCAGGCGTACCACTTGGTCGACATCAGCTGAGCGAGGAAGGAAGCAGGTTCACCAAAACGGTGAACGTCCAAGGATTCTCCTGTCCCCACTGGTAGGCAAGGGAGAATCCGAGGTATCCTGAGTCCGTTTCCAGCGCCGTGTTGTTCAGACTGGTATCCAGCGTACAGGACAGGACGGCGCTCCGTTGTTTCTCCCCGATATCCCAGGGAGAAAACAAGGGAAAATTCTCCGGCATGAAGGAACGGAGCCAGGTTTCTTCTGCGCTCAGGGTGACATTCAGACGCCGGAAGAACAGATGGACGACCGGCGTTCCCCGCTGGATCTCCCGACTGTACAGCACACAGCCGACCGACTGGGAAAGGACAACATATACCGATGGAGAAAGGGAGAGCGTCCACCAGATAGGAAGGTCAACCGTCATCTGTCGGAAATGGAACGGCAGCAGGGACGGAACCGCCACGGTGGCGGAAAGCCCCAGGTTCCACCAGGACCAATCCATCGCAGGTTGGGCGTCAAAGGAAAGGGAAGCCGTCGTGGACAGGCCACCGTACGAATGAACCCCTTCGTGCCGCCTCCGAATCCCCTGATAGCCCAGCGACAACGTATCATGCCAGGCGCTCTGCGTACCGGAAGGTTTCTTTGATCCAAACCACCATGTGGTGTTGGACAATACCAACCGATTCCAAGGAATCTGCGCCCCCGCACCGAGCGCCCAGGAAGAAAGGCCGCTCTCCAGGAACGAGGTCTGGCCGAACAGCGCCCACCGCTCCCCGCTCGCCTCCCCCACCACGACAACCGTCCCATCAGACGGATTCCAGCCGGAGCCCAGAAGCAGCGTCAGGCGATCCATCGGGTCTTTGGTCAACCGTGACAGTCCCAGCGCATACCCATCGGAAGAAAGGGAAAGGAAGCCATTTCCGCTGATCGTTACGGCGGAAACCACCGGCAGGAACATTCCCTTGGCCAACCAGGAAGCGGCATGGTACGGCATGCCACGATCATGAACCTTTGCTGGAACTTGGAGACTTCCCCTCTCGGGAAGAACGTTCATCGTATTCCATGTGAGACGGGATTCATCCACCACCGAGAGCGCCGTGTGGTCGAAGAACGCTCCCTGTCCCACCAGCCCGATCCCATCCACCGTCTCCGCTTTGGTGATCCCCCCCAGCACGTCCTGCTCCTGCCAGCGCACCAAGCCATCCTGGATATTCAGCACAGCCAGGCGGGAAAGGGTTCCCATCTTCGCCCAGGTAAGCAGAATGCCGTCCTTCCCGGTACGGACCGAACCGACTTCCACGCCGTCAGGTACGGGGTAACGAACAAAGCTTCCATCCAAAACATCCAGAAGCAGGACAAACTGTCCTTTCCCATTCCATCGGGCCAACGCCAAAAGCCTTCCATCACCCAGAACATCCAACGAACGCAGGGAGAGATCGTTTGGAAGCGGAATCTCCCGCTGTACGACGCCCATGGCATCGCAGATGACCAGCGTCTCTCCACCGGAATTCTGGGTGAGCAAGACGACGTCCTCACCGGCAAACATCGCTTCCCGCACATGTTTCACACCCAACGTTTTCCATGAACCATGTTTCCACAACCGAACACGATACCGGTCATCGGTATCGGTGATGAGCATCAGGACGGAGGAGCCGTCGGCACGCACAAAAGCGCCCCGCACCGTCGCATCCGAGGCGATACGCCTGCCATTGAGCAGCAGGTTTCCCGGAATCGATTCCAGAGAAAGCAGGTCCTTCCCGTTGGAGTCCAACACTTCATCCCCGTACCCGGCAAGCGGCACGGTTCCATCCACCACGGAAACGGTTGGTATGGATGCAGAAAACCGTCCCCATGTCCTCTCCGGCCATACACCAAAGTTTTTGTGGAACCAGACGGTGAAATCCACGGGAAGGAGCATCGTGTTGCATTCCTTCAGGAACGCGCGGTACGCATCCATGCCGTACGCATCACGAACAGACTTCAGCCACGCTCCACCAAAGAGGTACGTCAAATCTCCGGTAGGCCGGGTATCCCGGATTCCCGTGATATCCAGATACGAGACGGGGAACTTTCCTTCCGCTTTCGCCTGAAGCAGTTTGGCCATCTGGAGCGGGCTGTTCAGCCGCCCTTCCCCACCTTCGCTTTCGTACAGCACGGCCGATCCTTCGATGACCGAACGTGACAGAGAAAGATAGACCGGCGTGTACGGGTCCCCCAACACGGAGCCAATACTCCGGAGGAACGGTCCTTTCATGTTCAATGAAACCAGATGGAACGTCTCATGGGTGAACACCCCTCGGAGCGTATCCTTCCAGTACCCCAGAGAGGGAAACGGTTGGTCGTAGATCAAAATCTTGGCGTACGGCGCGTTGGTCTGGTAGGCGTTTTCCGTATCGGAAGGCGCAACGATGACCAGTGGGATATGTTTCATCCATATATCCATACCGAGATAGGTACAGATATTTGTATATACATCATCCGCATACGTAGAAAGCTCCGTTGCGGTGACGGCGCTTTTTTCCTCATCATAGATGATATCAAAATACCGGGTGGACAGGACGCTTTGCGCATACAGCGTTCCACTGATGAAAACCAGAAAGAGAATAGGGAGAAGACGCCGGATGCGCATCGCTGGTCGTCCCTCGGCTGGCGTTATTTCAACAGCTTGTCGACATCAAGATTGGCGCTTTCGATGTCCTTGAAGTACTTGTAGGTGTCCAGCTTCAGTTCTCCGCAGGCCGCCTCATCACAGACGATGATCGCCTTGGGGTGGAGTTGCAGGGCGCTGCAGGTCCAAACCTGGCTGACTGCTCCTTCCACCGTAGCCTGCAGGGCACGCGCCTTGTTGTGGCCGTTGACCAGGATCATCACTTCCTGGCTGTCCGTCACCGTCTTGACGCCTACCGTCAATGCCTGGGACGGCACTTTGTTGAAGTCGTTGCCGAAGAACCTGCTGTTCATCACCTTGGTGTCGAACGTCAGGCTCTTCACCCGGGTCCGGGAAGAAAGGGAACTGAACGGCTCGTTGAACGCGATGTGCCCATCGGCGCCGATGCCACCCAGGAAAAGGCGGATGCCGCCGTAGGAGGCGATCTTCGCCTCATAGTCGGCGCATTCCTTGGCAAGGTCCTTGGCCATCCCGTTGAGAATGTGGATGTTTTCCTTTTTGATGTCGACATGGGAGAAGAAGTTCTCCCGCATGAACGTGTGGTAGCTCTGCGGATGATCATCCGGAAGCCCGACGTACTCGTCCATGTTGAACGTGACGACGTTCTGGAACGACACATATCCTTTCTGGTTCAATCTGATCAACTCAGCGTAGGTGCCAAGCGGGGATGAGCCGGTGGGAAGCCCCAATACGAACGGTTTCTGTTCCGTTGGTTCGAAATCCCTGATGGTCTTCGCGATGTACCGCGCAGCCCACAGACTCAATGTATCATATGTATCCTGAATGATGACCCGCATAACGACTCCTTCCTCGATCATTAAACCACATTGGGATGGCGTTGGCAACTCAACGCGAACCGGTGATGATGCCTCCGCACAGGATGTGGTCATCCTGGTACAGCACCAGCGATTGGCCTTTGGTCACCGCCTTCACCGGAGCGATGAACGTTGCCGTCAATGATCCGTCAGGGTTCTCCCAGGCGGTCGCCTGGATGGGGAACCCGGTGGAGCGGATCTTCGCTTGCACCTCGATCTTCCCGTCGATGTGGTCGACGCCGCTCCACGCCACGTTGGACGCGTCGACGACCGTACTGGTCGTATCCTCTTCGTACCCCACCACCACCTGGTTGGCCTCCGGCTTGAGGTCCAGGACGTACAGCGGGCGGGGTGCGGCGACCCCCAATCCTTTGCGTTGACCGATGGTGTAGTGCCAGATGCCTTCATGGTGTCCGACCACCGTTCCGTCACGGAGCACGATGTCGCCTTTTTCATCCTTCACGTCCAAAAGATCGGTGTAATCGCCGGCGTAGAAATCCTGGCTTTCGTCCTGGTCGACGGAGTGGAATCCTTCCCTCACATCAATGGCGCGGACGTCTTTCTTCAGCATGCCTCCAAGCGGGTACACAATAGAGGAAAGCTGGTCCTGGTTCAGACGGTACAGGAAGTATGACTGGTCCTTCTTCTGATCCACCGCCCGGGCGATGGCAAGCCGGCTTCCCACCGGAACGATCCGGGCATAGTGGCCGGTGGCAAACTTGTCAAACGCCAGGCCCTTGGCCCGGGCATACTCCACCATCGCGCCGAATTTGATCTTCGCGTTGCACCAGACACACGGATTGGGCGTATGGCCGGAAAGGTATTCGTCATGGAAATTCTTCAGCACGACGTTCTCGTACAGCTGGGACAGGTCGACCGTCACGTGGGGGATGCCGATCTTCCCGGCGATCTCCTTGATGGCGGCAATGTCCTCTTCCTTCTCCGGACCGTAACAACTGTTGGAATGTTTGGGTACGGGCAGGTCCTTCCGGCCTCCCCAGATCAACATGGTAACCCCGGTCACGTCGTAACCGGCCTGCTTCAGCAAGTATGCGGCCACGCTGCTGTCAATGCCACCGCTCATTCCCACCAACACCTTCACGTCATTCCTCCGGCGCACAGTGTACCCGAAACGGGACAGGTGGGCAACAGCACCTACAAAATGAATAATTAGGAAGGAAAGATTATTATATTCTTACTTATCACGTGATGAAGAGTTACATACCACTTTCCAAAGAAAGACAGGAATACGATTTCCAGTAAGGTAGGATTCCTTCCAAATCAACGTCACCCCCCATACCCAATGGGTAGCCACCCATCCTTACCCCTGTACCCTCTCATGCAACACCAACGTCACGGTTTCCGTTTCTGGTCGTATCATTCCAGGTATGATCCTCCTTTGGGAAGGAAGCCTTCCCATCCAAGCGATGGTTTTTCCCGTATGCTTCCGTACGGGACCCATCATCCCAAGGAGCACCAGGATCCTTCCGACCGTTTTTTCGTACCGGTTTCCTTCCCTCTCTGAAGAATAGGATCGACGCGCTTCTTCGTACAAATTGGTACGGCGCAATTGAAGTCTCAGATTCCCAAACCTTGCACCCAGAAACAGAAAAAAGGACTCAGAGAAAACCTGTTGTTCCTCTCCCCGACCAGGCGGAGCGCATGATGCGACCCCCACATGAACACAAGGGGAAAACAACAACGAAAGACACAAAGGCACCACATCTTCCGGCCGAAACACCTCTTGCTTCCAAGGGATCTCATCCTGTGAAAAACTGAGGTGATCGGAACCACTACCGCTCTCTTTTGTCGTATGATTCCACCCTCGTTGCAAAGGAAAAAAATGATGGTCGACGAAACAGGCAAAAAGCGTCATTTCTCCTTACCGGGCCCTTGCTCCGCCTCCCTTTTCTTTCCAACCAATGCACCTGACATTTCTCTGTCAGAACCGCTTCATTTCTTCCATCACTTTTTAGTTATGAAATGGATAGCCATTGTTCTTTGCAAATCATGCCATTCTGCCTGTCTGCAGAATGACATGATTCCCTATCGTTTTCAGAAAACCGGAGGGTCTTCAGGGACATTGCAATCCAATGACAATTGATCGAATCGTTTTTCTTCCGGGCAAAATGTACCGTGGGAAGGATTTCATGCACACCTGGGAAACCATATTCCCCTACCCTGGAACATATGGGGGAACGCGTCCATCAAACCGCCGTCAAGGGAGGAACACTGGCTCCTCTGCATCAGGAATTTTTCTCTCTCACAGGGTTCCTGCATTCTCTGTCGCCTACGCTTTACGTGCAGGGTCTGGCCATCCGGCATAAGAGAACGCAACCGTCATCAGCACGAGGAATGCACGTCCCTGAAGAAACATATCAGTCAGTTCTGGATATGTGATTCGTTGATGCTTTCATCTCCATTCCTCTGGCATCTTTGAGCATTCTCATTTTTTACGCACCAGCCGTCGTTTGGCGTAATCCATCGCTTCCGGTCAACCCACCCCATTCCCAGCGGCCACCGTAACCACTGAGGGCATTGGCGACATCCTCAAAAAAAACGCTGCATCAGTCTCTTTGCGGAGCATGGTTGTCCCGCACAACAAAAAAGCGTGCAGTCACAACGCAACCACACGCTTATATGAATTATTAATATTTTTTTCATTCCTATTTAGGAATTTTTGTATGTTGTTTCTATGGTGTTACGATTCCCAATAGTGCGCCATCCGCCGTTTCAGGCTTTCCCGGTAGGCATCCCAATCGGTGATCGGCCTTTTTGCCAACCCTTCCTCACAGGCTGCCTTGGCCACAGCGACCGCCTCATACTCGATGACACGGGGATCGAACGGTTTGGGAACGATGTACTCCCTGCCGAACGTGAAGTGTTTGCCGCCGTACGCCTTGCTGACGATCTCCGGCACCGGTTCTTTGGCAAGCGCAGCCAGTGCCTTGGCCGCCGCCATCTTCATCCCTTCGCTGATCCGTGTGGCACGTACGTCCAGCGCGCCGCGGAAGATGAACGGGAACCCCAGCACGTTGTTGATCTGGTTGGGATAGTCGCTCCGGCCGGTCGCCATGATCAAATCACTGCGCACCGCCATCGCCGTGTCGTACGGGATCTCCGGGTTGGGGTTGGCCATGGCGAAGATCACTGGATCCTTTGCCATGGAAGCGACCATCTCAGGGGAGACACAGTCTGCGACGGAAAGCCCCATCAGAAAATCCGAGCCTTTCAGCGCTTCAGAAAGGGTGCGGAGGCTGCTGGGATGGGCGAAGAGTTGCTTCTCCGGCGTCATATGATCCCTGCCCTGGTAAATGACTCCGTGGGAGTCGACCAGCGTGACGTGTTCATTCCGTACGCCGGCAGCGATGAACATCTTGGCGCAACTGATGCCGGCAGCCCCGGCTCCGTTGATGACGATCTTGATGTCCTGCAGGTTTTTGCCGATGACCTCGCAGGCGTTGATCAGGCCGGCGGTGGCGATGATCGCCGTGCCATGCTGGTCGTCGTGGAACACCGGAATGTCACATTCTTCGATCAAACGGCGCTCGATGGCGAAGCATTCCGGACTCTTGATGTCCTCCAGATTGATGCCACCAAAGGTCACGCTGATCGCCTTGACCGCCTCGCAGAACTTGTCCACGTCCTTCTGGTCCACCTCGATGTCAAACACATCGATGTCGGCGAATCGTTTGAACAGGACGCCTTTGCCTTCCATCACCGGTTTGCTGGCAAGCGCGCCGCGGTCTCCCAAGCCCAGGATCGCCGTTCCGTTGGAAATGACCGCCACCAGGTTTCCCTTGTCGGTGTACCGATAGGCATCATCCTTGTTCTTCTCAATCTCCAGCACCGGCTGGGCGACACCAGGGGTGTAGGCAAGACTCAGGTCATCCGCCGTCTGGCAGGGTTTCGAGGGGACGACGGTCACCTTTCCTGGCACCCCGCCCCGCTCGTGATATTCCAACGCACGCTCACGCAAATTGTTCATAACGGCCTCCACGTACTTATAGCATATTCGGCCAAATGATGCGACCGGTTTCAGCGGGCGTTGAACAGTTCGGAGGCCAATACCGCCTTGAGGATTCCTTTGACTTCCTCACGGGTTGTTTCCAAGGGAACCCCCTGCTCATGGCTGGTATGGATGAAGCCCCACAGGCCATAACTCAAGAACGAGTTGACCCGCTCCAGCGGATACTTGGGATGCATGCTGTGGCAGGTTTCCTCGGCGAACGTTTCGATCTGCTTCAGCATGAACCAGTAGAACGAGAAGAACAGGTAGGGATTGTCCCGTGAGTTCAGGTGTTTGAAGAATCCGTATTCCGTACGGAAATAGGTTTCCAACAACACGTCCATCAAATTGCAGAACGCCTGTACCGGATCATTGGTGGGGTTGGTCTTGCGCTGCAGGACGGCCATCTCCTCCTTCACCGTGGCGAGGAACTGGTTGAAGATGGCGTCGACGAACTCGTATTTGTCACGGTAGTAGGTGTAGAAGGTGATGCGGCTGACATCCGCTTCCTTGCAGAGCGCCGTCACATTGATCCGTTCGAATGGCGTGGTGTCCAACAGGCGGATCATCGCGTCCTTCAGGCTTTGTTTTGTTTTCTTGATCCTTCGATCTTCCATGAGAGATGACAATCCTCCTTTTTCGTACGGTACCGTACATATCTCTATCGTAGTACAGAGACAGCAAAAAGGAAAGATACTATTATATGTATATAAGTAAATATGCAGTTTCGGAGGTTCGTAGCGGGAACATGCGCATTGTTTGGATCATCCCCGCGCCGTTCATGCGGCGTATGAAGCCGTATCGGTGGGGCGGAAAGACATATGGAAAATCAAACAGCATCACCGGTCCGTTGATCCTTGGCGGCATGCTGAAGAAGGCAGGGACACCAGGTGAGCGTGTACGAAGAGCTCAATGGGGATGTGCCGTACGACCGTTTGATCCCTATTACCGATGTGTTTTGCTTTTCCATCATGACAAGCAACGCGCCGCGCGCCTATGAGCTGTGCGACCGCATCAGGAAGGGGAATCCCAAGGCGCGACTGATCATCGGCGGCATCCATGCCACCGCCATGCCCGAGGAAGCGGCCCTCCATGCCGACCAGGTGATGGTCGGCGAGGGGGAGACGGCCATCCTGGACGTCATCGAAGGGAGACGGACGGAGAAGATCGTCCATTGCCAGCCGCTTGAGGATCTTGACCAGGCGCCGTTTCCCGACTACTCCATCCTGAAGACCCCTTGCAAGGCGGCCAACATCATCACCAGCCGTGGCTGTCCGTTCCGCTGTACGTTCTGTTCCACCAGCAGGATGTTCGCCCCGTACCGCAAACGGAGCGTCGCCAACGTCCTGCAAGAGATACGGCAAGACAAGGAACAGGGGTTCCGGTACATGAACTTCGAGGACGACAACTTCACGGCGGACAAGGAACGGGCAAAAGAGATTCTCCGGGGCATCATCGCAGGCCACCTGCAGTTCGACGAGACCTTCTTCTTCGGCCGCACCGATCTGGCAAAGGATGAGGAACTGCTCGACCTTCTGAAGGAAGCACATCTGACCCGGGTGTTGATGGGCATCGAGTCGCTCAACCAGAAGGCGCTGGACCGGATCCACAAAGGACAGAGCGTCCAGGACATCAAGGACGCCGCCGAGGCGTGCAGGAAGCACGGCATCCGGGTCATCGCCTCGATCGTCCTGGGCATCGACGACGACAGCCTGTCGGACATCGACAAGGCGGTTTCGTTCGCCTCCCGCATCGACGCCTATCAGCTCCAACCTGCCATTCTCACCCCGTATCCCGGCACCCCGGTGTACCAGGAAATGAAGGATTCAGGACGGATTCACGTCAGCGACTGGACACGGTACGACATGATGAGCGTGACGTTCCAGCCCAAACAGATGACGGCGTGGCAGCTGCAGGAAGCGTTCTACCACGCTTCCGACCGTTTCTACACATTCCGTTCGGCGCTTCGCATCGGAAGATTGTTCGGCCACCGCTATGGCCGGCAGAGACTGAGGATGTGGAGCACCATGCGCCTGGGGACATTCGCGGCCCGGGTGCTCTCCCGCACCGTTACCAAGAGTCCGTTCTACCAGCTCCGGCACGCCGACTGGGCAAATCTCACCTACCAGAAGTCAGGCTCTTGACGGTCTAAACTGTATTCAATATAAATACAGTTAATCAAGGAGCGTGAAACCATGTTTTTTCATTCCACACATATTCGGCCGGAAGAGGCCAAGAAACTGATCGACAGCGGGGAAGCCGTGTTGTTGGACGTCCGGACCCGCCCGGAATTCCAGGAAGCCCATATCCCGGGAGCGAAACTGCTCACCCTGGGAGACATGCCGAACAACTTCTCCGCCATTCCTGACAAGGCGAAGACGTACATCGTCTACTGTCATTCAGGAAGCCGCAGCATGATGGCCAAGAGGATCATGCAAAAGGCGGGATACACCAATGTCCAGGACCTGGGAAGCATCATGTCCTGGCCGTACGGCTATGCAAAGTGACTTCTGCGTGGCCGTCCACGCACTGGTCTGTCTGGCCCATACCAATGAGGCGTGGTCCAGCAGCAAGCTTGCCGAAAACATCCGTACCAGTTCCAGCCGGGTGCGCAAGGTGATGGCATCCCTGACGGGTGCCGGCCTGGTCACCTCCCGGGAAGGGGTTGACGGTGGCTATCTGTTGGCGAAAGATTCCAGGTCCATCACGTTGCGGGAGGTTGCCGAGCTTCTCGGCGTCCAGTGTGTCTCCCTTTCCTGGGAGAGTGGAGGGACGGATCCCAACTGCGTCATTTCCCGTGGCATGGGACCGAAGATGCGTTCCATCGCCCAGGAGTTGGACGCGAAGTGCAAACAGTTCCTCCAGACGGTGACCATCCAAAGCATCGACGAGGAGCTGGAATCATCAGGAGAGCGGGACGCCAAACAGCCCGTGGACCACCAGTGATGCTGCGCCGCATCCGACCATGGCGATGATTGGATTGAGCTTGCGGAAATGGATCAGGCAGAATGCGGCGACCATCAGCACGATGCCGGTCAGGTCGGCGGCTTTGCCGTTGACCACCACCATCTGGACGATGGAAATCGTCGCCGAGGCGATCAAGGCTACGACCACCGGTCTGAGGCCGGAGAGCATGTCCTGGATCAACGGGAGCGAATGATACTTCCGGTAGGCGTAGGCCAAAAGAGAAACAATGAAGCAGGACGGAAGGATGCAGCCGAACGTGGCGACGAACGCCCCGGGAATGTCTGCAACCTTGATGCCGACGAACGTCGCCGCATTGACGGCGATCGGTCCGGGAGTCATCTCTGCGATGGTGATCAGATCGGTGAACTCTGAGAGGGTGATCCACCCGTGCGTGTCGATGATGGAACTTTTGATCAACGGAATGGCGGCGTATCCGCCCCCGACGCTGAACAGCCCCACCTGCACGAAGCTGAGAAACAGTTGGAACAGCATCAGCTTTTCCTCCCCTTCTGGATCCGTTTTGCCAGGTTCCCTGCCAACACCAGGGCAAGCACCGTCAAAATAAGGATCGATGCGTTGACGTCATAGAGGTACGCTGCGAGGAACGAGGCGATCATCAGGACGATCAAAATCCAGGATTTCTGCTTGAGGACGTTTCCTCCCAGAGTGAAGACCACATCCAGCATCACCGCCCCTACTCCGGCCTGCATGCCCCGAAGCGCCATGGCGACGATCCTGTTGGAGGCGAACGCCTGATAGGCGAACGAAATGGCCGTGATGATGGCCATCGGGGGAATGATGGCGGCCAGGACGGCGATCAGCATGCCTGCCAGCCCGCCTATCTTCCAGCCGACCAAAATGGACGCGTTCACCGCAATGGCTCCCGGTGATGACTGGGCCAGGGCGATGTAGTCCAGCATCTCCTCTTCATCAATCCAGTGGAGCTGGTCGACGAACTTCTTCTTCATGAAAGTGACGATGACGAATCCCCCACCAAAGGTGAAGGCGCTGATGTACAAGATGGAGAAGAACAGCGTGACAAGGCTGGGCTTTCGTTCCTTCGTTTCCATACGTTCCCCTTTTGTCCATCATACCGAGTTCTTGCACCATATGTAAAATGCTCTTATTGTATGGATATCATACCAAAACAAGCATGGAGGAAAGAAACCATGACGATCCGGCACCTGAGAATCTTCGTCACCGTCTACCAGAAGGGGAACATCACCCAGGCGGCACAGGAGCTGTCCATGACGCAGCCTGCCGTCAGCAGGAGCATCAAGGAACTGGAAAGTGGCTATGGGGTGCGCCTGTTTGACCGGATCGGCCACCGGATCCAGCCGACGGAACTGGCCAACCGGTTGTATGACCAGGCGCTGCACATCGTCGACGCGTTTGACCGGATGGAACATGGCGTGAAGGATTGGGATGAGGAAGGATTGCTCCGGATCGGATCAAGCGTCACACTGGGTGGTTTCCTGCTCCCTGAACTGGTCTCACGTTTCCGGCTTCAGTACCCGTCACTGGTGGTGAAGGTGCGCATCGCCAATGCGGAGACCATCAAGGAAGGGATCTTCCGCAACGAACTGGACATCGGCATGGTGGAAGGCTTGGCCGACGAACCGTGGTTGCATGCCGAACCGTTTTCCCATGACCGTCTGGTTCCCGTCCTGCCCCCGCATGATCCTCTTTTGGAGAACGACATGCTGCACCTTGAGGATTTCAAGGACAAGCCGATGTTGCTTCGGGAACCGGGCAGCGCGGGACGGACGTTTCTCGACCAGGTGTTCGCCATCCATGGCATGAAGATCGATCCACTTTGGGAGAGCACCAGCACCCAGGCGTTGCTCCAGGCGGTCGCCCATGGCATCGGTGTTTCATTTTTGCCATTCCAGCTGGCAGAGAACGCAATTGAGGAAGGGAGTGTGGCGACACGCCCCTTGGAGGGTGTATCGCTTGAGCGTACCCATTCGTTGATCTGGCACAAGGACAAGTACCTGAGCGCCTCGGCGCGTCAGTTCATCGCCCTCTGCCACACCGTCACGACTCGTTGAACCGGGAAAGGAAGTCCTTGGTGCGGGGGCTCTTGGGATTTTTGAAAATCTGCTCCGGACTTCCCTGCTCCTCGATCTTCCCGTCGGCCATGTACACCACCTGGGTGGACACCTCACGGGCGAAGATCATCTCATGGGTGACGACCAGCATGGTCATCCCCTCTTTGGCCAGAACCTTCATGACATCCAGCACTTCGCCGACCATCTCCGGATCCAGCGCGCTGGTCGGTTCGTCAAACAACAACACTTCCGGCTGCATGGCCAAGGCGCGGGCGATGGCCACACGCTGTTTCTGGCCTCCGGAGAGCTGGCGGGGCTTTGGCGTTGATGTACGCGGCCATCCCCACCTTGTCCAGATAGGTGATGGCGTCTTTCTTGGCGACGTTCTTTTCTTTCTTCAGCACCTTGACCTGCCCGATGACGCAGTTTTCCAGTACGGAGAGATTGTTGAACAGGTTGAAGCTCTGGAACACCATCCCGACCTTGGTCCGGTAGGAGTCCTCATCCACACCGCCGTCCAGGATGCTCTTGCCATGGAACAGGATGGAACCGCTTGTGGGATCTTCCAGCAGGTTGATGCAGCGAAGCAATGTGCTCTTGCCGGATCCTGAGGATCCGATGATCGAGGTTACATCGCCCTGCATCACGCGGAAATCAATATCCTTCAGCACCAGGTTGGTGCCGAAACTCTTGGACAGGTGTTGGATGGACAGGATTTCCTCAGCCATCAGAGCACCCTCCTCGTTTGGGCATCGTAGTGCTGCAGGCCGCTGGTGAACGCCAGCGTGTCATTGGTTGCAAGGTCGAAGTTCTCCGGCCCGTCCATCTTCTTCTCCACCTTGCGGAGGATCCGCGAACAGGAGAAGGTCAGCACGAAGTAGATGATCATCGTGACGGTCGCCGCCTCGAAGTAGGTGTACAGCGCTCCGGAGATGCTCTTGAACGTGAAGAACAGCTCCACCGTACCGATGATGGAAAGCACACAGGTATCCTTGATGTTGATGATCAAGTTGTTGCCGATCTGCGGCATGATGTTCCTCAACGCCTGGGGAAGGATTACGTACATCATCGTCTGGAAGTGGTTCATCCCGATGGAACGGGCCCCTTCCGTCTGGCCAGGATCGACGGAGAGGATGCCTCCCCGTACCGTCTCGGCCATGTACGCCCCGGTGTTCACCGAGACGATCAGGATTGCGGCAGACCACATTCCCATGTTGATGCCGAACAGCTGGCTTGCACCGTAGTAGATGAAAGCTGCCTGGAGCATCATCGGGGTTCCACGGAACACCTCGACGTAGATGGTCAGGATCACCTTGAAGAACTTCAACAACGCCCGAGCCACCGGTCCAGTCTTTTTCTTCGGTTCCAGTGTCTGGACGATTCCGACGGCGAAGCCGATGACACACCCAAGGGCGGTGCACACCAAAGCTATCACCATGGTGGTCGCCGCCCCTTTGGCCAGGGACAGGGAATATTTTTGGAAAATATACCCCATCCGCTGGAAGAAATTCATTTGGGAAATGGTCATGCCGCTGGCTCTCTTTTAGTTGGAAAGCGGCTGGACGGCGATCGCTTCGTTCATCATGCGATTGAAGTCATCCACCGTCAGCGTGGCGAGCACGCCGTTGATCGCTTTGGTCAACTCAGGATTCTTCTTGGAAACGGAGACTCCGATGTTGATCTCTTCCTGGCTGACCTGGTAGTCGTCATCAGTTCCGGCGAAATCCAGGATCTTCATGTTGGGATAGGCGACCAACGCGGCCTGGGCGGTCGGCATATCAGTGCAGACGATGTCCACCCGTTTGCTGTTCAAGGCGACCAACATGGCGGGAGCGGACTCCTGGGCAGGCAGGATCTTGGCGTTGGGAATCTGCGGCAGGCAGTTGTCATACCAGATGGTTCCCAGCTGGCTGGTCGCTGTCGCTCCGGCGAGGTCCTTCAGGCCTTTGGCGTTGGCGTACTTGCTGTCCTTGTTGGTCAGCGTGACGATGGAGGCGTAGTAGTACGGCGTGGTGAAATCAACCATCTGCAACCGGTCGCTGGTGATGGACTGGCCGGCGATGACGCAGTCGACGGTACCGGACTGGACGGCGGGGACCAGGGAATCCCAGTCAAGCTTGACGATGGAGAGGTTGTAGCCGAGCTTCTCGGCGATCAACTTGGCCATCATGACATCATACCCATAGGCGTAATCAGTGGAATCCGCGATGGGAACGGCTCCGTTGGAGTCATCCGTCTGCGTCCAGTTGTACGGTGCATAGGCGCATTCCATGGCGACACGGAGCGTTTTCTTCTCCGGTGCGGCAGTGGCTGCGCTTTCCTTGGTGCCTTGGGCGAACACGCCAAAGCAGGCGATACAAACCATCAAAACGACAAGAATTGTTTTTTTCATAAGGAACTCTCCCCTACGGATCATCCGTATCTTTTGGGTGATAGCATACTTTGTCGTTATTTAATAGTCAACATGTTATGAAATCAAAATATTTGTTATTTAGATAACATTCTCGGAAGTTTTCTTTCCGTTGGGCGAAGTACATCAGCTCTGCGAAAACTGCATTTCCTTACGCTTTGGCACAAACAAACCGCACGTATGCACCGTTTCCCGCTTGCGGCATTTCCTTGTCATAGGTTGCCTGCAACGTGATCCAAAACGAAGCATCAATATCAAATACCGAGGAAAGTGCCCAGGCCAACATACCAGAAATGGTTTCCTTCCCGGTGCCTACCCTATTTTTCCATCTCTTTCTGGAGCGTTCCACGGGATGGATGATCATATCATTGGATACGTTCTTGCGTTGTTATGCCATGAAACCTGCCCCTTTCCTTTGTTTGGAGGGATTCTGCACGAATCTGTTTTTCCTCCCATGGTGCTCAGTAATACAGAGGCACGGGGATGTCTCCACCCTCGTGCCTTCCTGAAAAACCCTTTACTTCAAAATGGCGTTTCCTTGATCCATGATGGCTTTCACGCCCTCATCCAGGCTGACCCGCTTCATCAGGATAGCCATGGACTGGTCACGTACCATCTTCAGGAACTCACCAGCCTTCGGTGGATCCGGAGGATCAATGGCGCTGGAGTTGTCCGCCACGTGTCCGACGTAGGCGAAGATCTCCTGGTTGACCTCATTGAGTTTGCCTGACATGTTCTCCCGGACTTTGGTGGCGACAGGAACGCCACGCTCGCCAAGCAAAATGTCGTTCATGGCGATGTCATTGGTGAATGCGCTGATGAATTTCGCCGCTTCATCCGGGTTCTTTGCCGAAGCAGGAATGGCGAAGAACATGGATGCTTTGAGGAACGTGCCTTTCTTTACCGGGTTTTTGATCAACGGCAACAGCGCCAGCTTCAATGGACGGTTGGCACCCGCCTGATAGGCGACGAACTGGTTGGACCACAGCCACTCGACCCAACTGCGTCCTTTGGCGAACTCGGATTCGGCGGGCGTCGTGTTGACGAACGCGATCTCCGGGTCGATCAGGGCACCGGCATCCAACAGTCTGAGCTGAATGGCGTAGTACTCCTTCAGGACGGAAGGATCGGTAAAGCCGAGTCCGCTGCCATTGGGATTGTACGTGGCCGCTCCGCTCTGACGGATCAGGTTGTCGAAACCGACCTTCGGATCGGTGGCAAAGAACGGCATCGTCTTCACACCAGTCTTCTGGTAGATGGTCAGCGCGATCTTCTCAAAATCCTCCCACGTCCAGGTGGTGTCATCCGGCTCAGGAATGCCGGCGGCTTCAGCACGGCGGGATCATAGGTCAGACAGACCGCATTGGATCCCAAGGTTGACGCCGATACAGCTTCCCGTTCACCTTTCCTGATTCCAAGAACGATGGATTGACGTCAGACAGGTCGATCACTCCGCTCTTCACATAGTCATCCAGCGGTTTCAGCTGGTTGCGTTTGACCCACTGCAACATGTAAGCATAGTCGTGCTGCATCAGATCGGGCAACGAACCGGCAGCAGCCTGGGTGTTCATCTTGTCCCAGTAGCCGGACCATCCGGTGGTTTCCGTCTCAATCTTCACTTCCGGATGCTGTTGCATGTACAATTCCGCAGCTTTGATGGTACGCTCATCACGCGTGGGATTCCCCCACCATGCAAGCCGCATCGTCGTAGGCTCATCCGCCTTTTTCGCCGTGCTTTCACCCGAACCTTGGGCGAACACCGCAGTGGCAGCCAGCAACAAGACCGACACCACAACACACCATTTTCTCTTCATAGTTCCTCCTATTTTAATGCGTATCCACGCATTGATTTCCTTGATACGGTATCTTTGCCCCATCAATCCACACCTCCTCCATCGTACAGGAACCAACCCCTTTGATGGACAGATGGTGGGGATCGGCATGCTCCGTCTCCTCAAACCGGTCGTGGCGTGACAGGGACGCATCCCCTCCCTTGGCTGTGGTGATACGCACACGGCGTATCTCCAACCCTTCCACCACCGTCTGGGGAGGATCAGCCAAAATCACCCCGGGACTTTTCACGTCCGTCGCGGTGACATCCTGTACGACAAGCCCCCGGATGACAGAAGGCAACCCCTTTCCCAACACCTCATCCTGCCGGCTGATCCAAGGACGGATGGAAAACACCCACCCGTCCTGCATGGTGATCTGTTCAAACCGAATTCGTTCAAACAACTGGTCGGTGTCCTCACGGAACTTGAACCGGACCAGCTGGTTTTCCCCGGTCACGTTCATGTCCCGGATGGTCACGTCGGAAACCCGGCACGCTTCGCTGCCGAAGGTCACCACACCATGCCCGAATCCCACGGTACATCGCTCGACGAGAATGTCGCTGGTAGGGGGATTGACCAGATGGGCGTCCGGTCCTTTTCCGCCTTTCAGGCAGATGCAGTCGTCATCCACACTGAAGGTGCAATCACGGACCACCACATGACGCGACGCGTCAAGATCGATTCCATCGGTGGATGCTGCCCTGACCGGTCCATGCGGCGAGGTGACGGTAACTCCTTCCACCACGACCTGCTCACAGTCGTACAGATGGATGTTCCAAAAGCCGGAATTCACCAGATGAACGTTCCGGATGGTGATGTTCCGTCCATGGGCGACATACAGCAAACGGGGACGCGGGACATCATGGTTTACGAACGGTCTCCCCGCCTCGATGGCTTCTTCCCGCTTCTTCCAGAATTCCGCATAGAACGGAATCCCATTCCCGTCCAACGAACCCGTTCCGTCCAACACAAAGTGTTCCGCATCGATGACATTCAGGAGCGCGTCCGGCCATAGGGCGGTACGCCCTTCATACCGGGTTTCCCGTATCGGATAGTCCTTGATGTCCGCGCTTCCTTTCAACGTCCCATCAATAGTAAGGTTCACCCCATGGGGGACCATCAAGGCACCGGAGCAAAACGTGCCCTTGGGAACATACAACGTCCCGCCTCCCCCTGCCGCAAGGGAGTCAAACGCCTTCTGGATGGCATCCGTCTGTACCAGCGTGTCATCTGGTTGTATTCCGAAGCTGCACAGATCAAGCATCCGGTTCATGCACGGCTCCTTTCCGCTTCGTCCAAGGCGATCAAAACGATGCCGATGCCATGGGTGTCATCAAGACGGGGAAGCAACCGATGCGCATAGTAGTCCGGCGAGAAGGAGAATTCCGACCCTCTGCACACGCCGTACAGGTGACCGTCGGTGTCAATGCAGCGGCTTTGCAACGCCGACACGGCATGTTCCGCCGCGCGAAGGTAGTGCGCATTATCCTCCAACCATCCGAAGCGGACGCCTCGGAAGTAGGATGCGGCAAACATCGCCGTACAACTTGCCTCTTCATACGAATCCGGCATATCCAGCACCTGGTGCCACATGCCGTTCGCCCCTTGCACCTTCAGGAATCCCTGGGAAAGCGAACGGAACAGCCCAAGCAATGGGGTGTACTGAGGATGGCTTGGGGTGAGGTTCATCAACAGTTCGGACAGGCTGAACAGCACCCACCCGTTTCCCCGTCCCCAGGGAATTCCCGTGGCAAAACCACGTTTCAGGTCATAGACATGGGAAAACAACTGTTTCTCCGGCAGATACAACCGTTTGGCGAACCCCAGAAACTGACGGGCGGCGTCATCCAACACGGAAAGATCATGGGTATAGGCCGCATACCGCACCAAAAACGGCACGGACATGTACAGGTCATCCGCCCACATCGTTCCATTGTGGAACGAATGCATCTGGTCTTTCCGGTAGAAGGTTCCATCCTCCAGGCGCGCTTGATGATGCAGGATGTGCTCTGCAACGGCGTCCACCAAGGGAGCGTAGTCGGGAAGCTCATGATCCTTGGCGATCTCCAGCAAGGTGGAACAGAACGACCCGCAGTCGTCCAGGCTGTCCAGACTGGTCATCAGATGGTGCACCGCCGTCGCACCGCCCAGATGCGCCTTGTCCCACAGTGCGTAGCGATAGGTGGAGATGGAAGCTCCCAGGTGTGCGTTCAGATAGGCATGGATCCGGTCGGCGAATGAGGGATCCTCCGAGCGGTACGCACGCTCCGTCATGCACAGCCCATACAACGTCACGCCCAGCGGATAATTCCAATGCCCGAACAGCGGGTTGTCGTTGTACATCCGCACCCAGCTCTCCGGCTGGTCAAGACGCCAGAACGACACCCCTTGGGTGGTTTCAAACACGTCATCCGTCCGGATGGACGCCAGTGCGGTGTCCAGGTCAGAAAAAGGTCCTGCGTAGCAGAACGCGAGGCTGCAGGGCCGGGTGAGCAATGCATTGGAACATTTGCCTTTCCCTTTGATGACAAAACCCCATCGCTCCCCTTTTCGGATTGAGGCGATCATCATCTGATGAGTTCCCTGGTCTACCATCGTGTGGTTGGGGACCGTGGCGCCATCCACCAACAGGGCATCCGCGCCATTCACTTCCAGAGGTTCTGCTTCATGCGACGTATACGTGACCAGCGCGACAGCGCACTGGCCCTCTTTCGCCGTGGGAAACAACCGGCCAAAGACGTCCCCCGTTGGCCCTTCGTTCGTTTCACGTATCCATGGCAGGGAACGCAGCGCCATCGGCGAGAGATCATCCAGACGATGTTCCAGCGGTCGGGAGACCAAGAAGCCTTCTTCATCCTTCTTGGGAAGGAGGAAATAGTAGTCAAGTTTCCCTAGCCAAGTCCCGAATTCCCCTCCGAATCCCGCCACCGTTTTCTCAAAGCACAGCACAATGGAGTTGTTGCCTTTCTTCAGGGGAAGCGTGACGGAAATCGGTGTGGCGAACCGCTCCGCCTGGACAGAAACGGTAAGCAGTTTTCTGCCGTTCACATACAATTGGGCAGGACCATGGGGGATGAGCAACGCATCCTTTGGAGATCCGTCCACACTGGGAAGCCTCCCCCACAGGTAACAGACGCTGTGGAGAGGCGCATCCGGAAACCTTCGGGTGAGGTCCATGTCGTAGCGGTAATCCGGGCCACGCACGACCCCGGCCGTGGTGAACGGACGAAACGTGTACGGTTCCGGTGGGTTGGCATCCATGTACCGTGAGGCGATGATCTTGCGGGCATCCCCCCGCACCTGCCGAGCTTCTGGAAAGTATCGCATTTTTCCTTCCTAATTCTTCATGCCGGTGGTCACCAAGCCTTCGACGATGTATTTCTGGAATACCAGGAAGATCAAGATCACCGGGACAAGGGAAAGCGTTCCCATGGCGAACACGGCGGACCAGTCGGTGGAGGTCTGCGGATCGCTGAACATACGCAAAGCCAAGGAAACGGTGTACTGCTTCGGGTTGTTCAAGAAGAGCAACGGACCAAGGAAATCATCCCATCTCCAGTAGAAACTGAAGATTGTACTGGTGATCACCGCCGGTTTGATCAACGGGAACAGGATTCTCCAGAAGACGCCAAACCGGTTGCATCCATCAATCTTCGCCGAATCGTCCAGTTCGTACGGAATTTGCCGGATGAACTGGATCATCAGGAAGATGAAGAACGGCAGGCCGGCGAACTGCGGGATGATCAACGGTTTGAACGTATTCACCCATCCCATCTTTTGGAACAGAATGAACTGCGGCACCATGACGACCTGGTAGGGAAGCATCATCGTGACGAACATCAACGCATACCAGAAGTTCCTGCCTTTGAACGGAATCCTGCTGAATCCGTAGGCTACCAGGGAAGAAGCGAACACCGCTCCGAGGGTGCTGACGATCGTATAGAAGAACGAGTTCTTGAAAAACGTGGTGAACGTGATGGAATTGTTGAACTTCCATCCACGCACATAGTTATCCAAATGCCAGACCGTCGGCCAGAGGCGCGTGGTGTTGAAAATCTCCGTATTCGCCTTGAACGAGCTGAAGACCATCCAAAAGACGGGATACAGCATGAACCATCCCAGCAAAATGACAAAGCCGTGGAAGCAGATACGTCCTACAATGGTTTTTCCCATTCGTTTTGCGTGCGCGTTCATTTATTTGCTCCCCTTGGATTCGTAGAACACCCAGCTGTCGCTGGTCTTGAAGATGATCCCGGTGAACACACCGATGATGATGACAAGCACCCATGCCATCGCGCTCGAGTAGCCCCATGTCAAAGTACTTGAACGCCTGTTGGTACAGGTACAACGCATAGACCAACGTGGAGTTCAGCGGGTCTCCCGTTCCCCCCGAGACGACGAACGCCTGGGTGAAGACGGTGAAACCGTTGATCAACTGCATCACCAGGTTGAAGAAGATCACCGAGGTGATCTGCGGGAGGGTGATGTGGACGAACTGCATCCACCACCCTGCTCCATCAATCTCCGCCGCCTCATAGTACACTTTGGGGATCTGCCGCAGGCCTGCAAGGAAGATCAACATGGAAGAACCAAACTGCCAGACAGCCAGGAGAATCAGCGTCCAGATGGCGGTGGAAGGCCGTCCGATCCAGGAAATATTGCTCTGGATGCCCAGTTTGCCCAGAAACGCGTTGAATGCGCCGTCCGCCATGAACAGCCGACGCCACGTCACGGCGATGGCGATTGATCCGCCCACCACGGACGGGATGTAGTACGCCGCCTGATAGACCCGGATGATCCTGCTTCCCTTGTTGAACAGCAGCGCGACGAAAAACGCGAACACCAGTCGGAGTGGTACGGAAACAAACGCATAGTAGAACGTCACTTTCAGGGACTGCCAGAAGTTGGCGTCTCCGGCCATCTTGCGGAAGTTGGACAGGCCGGAGAACACTGGAGAGCCCAGGATGTCATAGTCACAGAACGCGTAGTACAGCGACAACAGCATCGGGATCAGCGAAAACAGCAGGAACCCGAGGAGCCATGGGCTGATGAACGCATACCCTGCGATGTTGTCCATCGAGTGGCTGCGCCGTTCGGAAAACGACGCAATCTTCGCTGAATGGTTGGAAAACAATTTCGGCATCAGGTTCTCTCCTTATAGGAATTCCGGGTTGAGCGTCACGCCGAAGGCATCGGCAAGCACCCTGAGGTCATCGTCGGTGATCGTATTGACGATCCCCACGCTCTTCGCCTTCAGGTAGATCTCCGCCGCCTTTTCGATGGTGTGCATCAGGCCGAACGCCTCGTCAAACGTCGCGCCGCTGGCGAACGCACCATGAAACGCCCAGACCACGGCGGGATACAGACGGATCAGCTTGGCCGTCGCTTCAGCAATCTCCGTACCACCGGGAACCATCCACGGCACCACGCCGATGCCCTGGGGGAACACCACGGCGCATTCCGTCTCGCTCTTCCACAGGATCCGGGTCAACGTCCGGGCATCAGGGGGAATGCAATAGGTCAGCGCGGTGATGTTCGCAGGATGGGCATGGTAGATCACATGGCACTTCCCTCCGGTGGCCCGATACCGGACGGCATGGTTCAAAAGGTGGGTGGGAAGCTCAGAAGTGGGCCGCCCGCCGGACAAGCCCCAAAGAATCTGGTATCCATCGCCGTCATCGTTGATGCGGATGATGCCGTAGCTGTGCTGCGGGTCGATGGAGACGTTGCGCATGAACCGTCCCGTCCCGGTGACCATGAAATAGACGCCGGCCACCTCTTTGATCGGCTTGGGAAGCTTGAACACCGGACCATCGGTGAACAGGCTCCACGCGTCCCGCACATCATCATCACTCATCCGGTAGGACAGGTTCCCGCCGTTCCGCTCATGCCATCCCAGTGTCCACCCATCGGTGCACAACCGGCTGAAGCCTTCCATCGCCAACGTCATGATCCTCTCCTCCTCTGGACGTTTTTCTCATAGGCAGAGACTTTGTCCATCCATCCCATTCCCTTGTCCACCCCGTTCTGGTCAAGGAACTCATCCCAGACGGCGCCCATATCCAACGTCTTCATCTCCTCACCAAGGGCAAGCAGTTCGGTGAACCGGCAATCATCCTGCAGTTCCTTCATCTCATCCGAGGGTTGCAACAAGGCGTACAAAAGCGCCTTCTGCATGTTCCGCGTCCCGATGATCCAGGCGGCGATCCGGTTGATCGACGCGTCAAAGTAATCCAGGCCAATCAACACCCGGTCGGTGGCATGATTGCGGACGATTTCCTTGGCGATCTCCTTCAGCTCATCGTCCAGGATCACCACATGGTCGCTGTCCCAGCGCACCGGTCGGGTCACATGGAGCGGCACATACTTGTTGAAGCAGAGCAACGCGGAAAGTTTCTCGCTGACCATCTCCGTCGGATGGAAGTGTCCGTTGTCCAATAGTTGGTAGACACCGGGATGGTGCGCCGCGTAGGCACCGTAGAACTCGTTGGAACCGACGGTGAACGACTCAAGCCCGATGCCGAACACCTTGGACTCCACACTGTCGATCACGCCGGGAAGCGGTTTGTCAAAAATCTTGTCCAGACTGTCCTTCAGCCGGAGGCGCGGCCCCAGCCGGTCGGCGGGAATATCCTTGTATCCATCGGGAATCCACAGGTTGCACAGGCTATAGTCCCCCAATTCCTTGGCGAACGACGAGGCGATGATCCTGCACCGCCGGGAATGCTCCACCCAGAATGCCCGAACCCGGTCATCCGGACTGGAGAGGGTCAGGTTGTGCTGCACCATCGGATGGCTGAAGCAGGTCGGGTTGAAATCCAACCCCAGGTGCTGTTCCTTGGCGAACTGCACCCACGCGGTGAAATGCTTTGGCTCGATGGCGTCGCGGTCCACTTCCTCATTGGTGACGAGGTAACTGGCATGGAGGTTCAGCCGCTTCTTTCCCCCGATCTCCGAGAGGGCCAATCTCAGGTCGTCCATCAGTTCCGATGGGGTGCGCGCCCTGCCTGGGTAGTTTCCCGTCGTCTGGATGCCGCCGGAGAGCGCCGTTCCGCCATGCTCGAACCCCATCACGTCATCGCCTTGCCAGCAATGCATCGAAATAGGAATGGAAGAAAGCGCCTTGAGCGCTTTGTCCGTATCCACGCCGTATGCGGCGTACGCTTCTTTTGCCTGTTGATATCGATCCGTCATGTCTCACTCCTATAGGTCACAATCTTCACGGACCGGGACAGCACGTTTCCGTGCTTCCTGGATATCCGATAGTTCTCCTGATGCAAGCATCTGGGAAAGGAGGTTGCCATACCCCGTCCCTTCATCCGGACCGGCGGCCACTTCGCGTCCCGACGCGTTGGCCGTCAGCTGGCAAAGGAACCGGTCCTTGCTGCCTCCCCCGACGATGCAAATCTTCCGGAATTTTCGACCGGAAAGCCGTTCCAACTCGTCCAAGTTGCGGGCGTAGCCCTCGGCAAGGCTGTGGTAGACACATCCGGCAAGCTCCCCCAGACTCCGGGGGACCGGTTGTCCGCTCTCCCTGCAGGCAGCCTTCACTTCTTCGCTCATCGATTTTGGTGCCAGGAAACGGATGTTCTCCACATCCACACGGGATTTGATGTCCGCCGCTCTGGCCGCCTGTTCGATCGCGTCGAACGACGGTGCGTCTTCCTGTTCCTTCCGGATGGATTGGATCATCCACAAGCCCATCAGATTGCGCAGGAGCCGGATGGTTCCGTCGACTCCTCCTTCGTTGGTGAAATTGGCTTTCCTCGCCTGGTCGGTCAGGACGGGATGGTCCATCACGCACCCCAACAAGGACCAGGTACCACTGGAAAGGAAGGCACTCTGTTCGTCCAACGGACTGCCAAGCACGGCGCTTGCCGTATCATGGCTCGGGGCGGCGAGCACGGTGGCCTGGAATCCCAGCTTCCTGGATATCGGTTCGGAAAGCGGTCCGTAACTGTCCGTCGGATGGGAAAGGCGTCCAAACAGCCGCTGGGGCAGACCCAGGCGGGCGATCAAATCACGGTCCCAGCTTCCCGAAATGGCGTCGACCAAACCGGTGGTTGTGGCGTTGGTGTACTCCTGCCGCATCGTGCCGGTGAGAAGATAGGAAAGATAATCGGGAATCATCAGCAGGAACGCAGCCTGCTCCAACTGCTCCGGATGCTCCTGTTTCAGGGCAAGCAGTTGGTAAATCGTGTTGAACGGCAGGTGCTGGATTCCCGTGATCCGATACCGTTCTTCCTGGCTTACCGGGCAGAACACGCCATCGGTACGTTTGTCCCGGTAGGCGACGGCGTCCCCGATCCGTTTTCCATAGGCGTCCACCAGCACGAAATCCACGCCCCACGTGTCAATGGCGATGGTGTCGATCCGGCATCCCGCCTGCCTGGCCAATGCCAAGCCGGTGAGGATTTCCTGAAACAGGCGGTCGAGATCCCAGACGAGGTGTCCGTCATGTTCGGACAAGCCATTGGGGAACCGATGGACAACGTGAGAGACGATTTTCCCTGAGTCCAAGTGGGCGCACAACATTTTGCCACTGGACGCCCCAATGTCGATGGTGCAGTGTTCCATCCTTCCCTCCACTTGATACTATCGCCCGGAAATGGCAAGAACGCAATGAAGTTTTGTTTAGGTCATGATTGATAAATTTTACGATTCTGCTATGCTTATGGTATGGAATATTCCCAATTCATTGCACAATTTTCCGTTCTGAATGAGGAAGAGCTTGCCTATGAAGCACTGTGGAAACAAGGAAAGCTCCCCCCGTTCCCGTCGTTCATCGCCCTGAGCGGTTCGGGTCTGGCGGACATCACGCTGGGGGACAGGCTGTTCTTCCCTACAGACGACGGCAGGGACTGCCATGTGGAAAAACACACCCGATTCCTTCCCTCCTACATCCATGACCACCAGTTCCTTGAGATGGAATTCGTCATGAAAGGTTCCTGTGTCCAGGAGGTATACGGGAGGAAATTCCTGTTGGAAAAGGGCGATGCGATCATCATCGCGCCGCATCAGTACCATGCCATCTCCGTGGATGACGAGAAGAGCATCGTGATGAATGTCCTGGCGAAGAGCACCATTCTGGACACGTTGCTCCCTCCGTTCTCCGAGGGGACGTCACCGCTGTGCGAATTCTTCGCGTCGTTGTTGGGACGCAAGCCCCTCTGCCCCTGTGTGGTGATCCATCATGCAGAGGAGACGTTTCCCCTCATCGCGCGACTATATCAGGAAGGGGGTCGGAGCAATCTGTTCTCCCTGTCCCTGCTTGCCCAGATCCTCTCCTTGCTGTTGTTGGTTCCCCAAGGGGATGTACAGTTCATCGACCAAGGCGAGGTGAAGGACAACCGGATCACCGCCATCCTCCACTACATCCGCGAGAATCCCGACCGCACCACGCTCTCCACCCTGGCCGAGGCGTTCGGCCTGACCCCGGCGTATCTGTCCGCGTTGATCAGGCAGTCCACCGGCTCGACGTTCTCCGCGCTGCTTCTCAGGCGCAAGATGGAGATCGCCCTGTCCCTGCTGGCCTCCGGTACGGCCACCTGTGGAGAAATCGCCCAGAAGATCGGATACGGAAGCGCCCAGCATTTCTGCCGGACGTTCCACAAGTGGTATGGGATGACCCCGATGGCGTACCGCCACAGTCAGGGCAGGTAGAACATCTCCACCAACGGAATGGAGACGGGGGATTCGTCGGGATTGGTCTCCATGATGTCCTTCATGTAGTGCCACCACCGCTTGATGGCTTCCTCCGACCCGACGTCCTGGCTTCCCACCTCACCTTTGGTGTGCTGGAAGGCGAACAACGTCCCGGTCTCCTCGTCCAGATAAATGGCGTAATCGTAGACGCCGCTCTTCTGCAGGATCGCCTTCACCTCCGGCCAGATGGCCGCATGACGACGCTTGTATTCCTCTTTCATCCCCGGTTTCAGGTACATCTTGAACGCTTCACGTTTGTCCATGCCCCTATCATCGGAACACCAGTCCATCCCTGTCAAGCAGGGCTTGTTTTTCCATGAACGCAAAACCGTGACGCACTTCTTTTCAGCAGAACCCCATTGCCGGTTACGGTGAAGTACCTCTTCCAAGAGACAAAAACACTCCCGGACACAACAGCAGGACTGCAGTGTCCAGACTTATCCAAAGAAGGAGAAACCCTGCCGGTACGGCAAAATCCATAAGAATTCTTTTGACAAATGCGAAAAGTCGGTGTACAAGATAACTATAGTCGTGTACGTTAACGAAAAAGGAAGTTGTGGTGGGATAACGTACACGACAGCCAAAACGGTGACAGCACGGTGCGTTTCCGTTTTGGTCCAAGGAGCGCAGTTTAGCCGTCAGGCTAATGATATTTCAGGAGGTTCATCATGAAAAAGGTAGGATTGTTGGTACTTTGCGTACTGCTCGCCTGTTCCTTCGTGTTCGCGAATGGACAAGGAGAGAAAAGCAGCGCGGCAGCGAAGAAACCGTTGATCGGCGTCTCCATCTGGAGTTCGACCGATACGTTGGGCAGCCAGTGCAAGTTGATCCTTGACGCTGCGGCAAAGGCATTGGACGTTGACATCATGTATGTCGACCAGGGACATATTTCCGAACAGGTCACCGCGTCGGCGGAAACGCTCAGCGCGGCGGGATGCGACGGCATCATCATCTGCAACTCGGCATCCGCAGAGATGACGTCGGTCATCAACACCTGCACGGAGAACAAGGTGTACGTCGCCCAGTTCTTCCGGGCCATCAACCAGAAAGACAACCCCAACGAATACGCGCTTGCCTTGAAGTCTCCGTACTACGTCGGCACGGTGCATGAGAACGAGATCGACAACGGCAAGAACCTTGTCAAGATCCTCTGCGACAAGGGAGCGAGGAAGATCGCTCTGGAAGCGTGGGAAGCGGGTGACGCGACGTTCCTGCTCCGCTGGCAGGGTTACAAGGCCGGTATCGAAGCCTGGAACAAAGAGCATCCCAATGACAAAGCGGTTCTGCTTGATCCGCAGTACGGCGGCACCACCTCTGATACGGGCAGAGCCACGGCGGAAGCCATCATCAACGCCAATCCGGACATCGACGCCCTGATCGTCGCTGGTGGCGGCGGGGACACGCTGGTCGGAGCATTGGCAGCCATCGATTCGATGGGGCTGAAGGGAAAGATCAAAGTCGTTTCCACCGACTTCCTGGCCGACCTGGACAAACAGCTGGCCACCGGTGGCATGGCCGCGGAGTCCGGCGGGCACTACTGCGATCCGCTGTTCGCGTTCATGCTGGTGTACAACACCATCAAGGGAAACTACAAGACATCGACCAATTCGTTCTACGAGATCAACTTCCCGTACCTGTACGTCTCCTCTCCTGAGGATTACGCCGCGTACGCCAAGTACTTCGTCGATGATCTTCCGTACAATGCGGACGAGCTTCGCGAGATGGCCACGCTCAGCGTGGAGGATCTGACCAAGAAGGCTGCTTCGCTGTCCATCCAGGACGTGCAGAGCCGCCGCAGTGGCAAATAACCGGTAACAAACCGAAACGTGGGGCCGCGTCGCGGCCTCACGTCGTCTTTCCGTCGTGAAACAGGGAAACGCCAGGATACCTTGCCTTGACGCCTCCCCGCTTCGCATTGGTGGCATACATGAACGATGCAATGAACAGATTCCAGAAAAACAGATTCTTCGGCCTGATCGTGCTGGTCGCCATGGCCGTTCTGTTCTGGGCGTTTTTCAAAATCCTCTCCCCTTCCAACTTCGGAACGGGAAAGCTGTTGGTAAGTTACCTGCAGACCAGCATCCAGTACGCCGTAGGAGGCTGCGGTCTGTACTTCATCGTCGTGATGGGGTTGTTTGACTTCAGCATCGGCGCGAACATCGTCCTCTCCTCCCTGGTCGGCGTCCTGCTTTCCCGGCAGTTCGGCTACTGGGGCTTGGTGCTGGGATGCCTGATCTGCGGCACGTTGATCGGAGCGTTCAACGGCGTGCTGTACTCCAAGTTGCGCATCCCTTCGATGATCGTCACCGTCGGCCTGATGCTGGTGCTGGAAAGCGTCGCCAACTACGTGGTGGCGCTGGACACCTCCGGATTCCCTGGAAAACTGACCAGTCCGAACATCCTGGCGCTGAACCATGCGCCCTGGAACTACATCGTCGCAGGCCTGGCGTTTCTTTCCGTGGTGTTCATTTTGCGGTACACCAAAATCGGGACGTACTGCAACGCCATCGGGAGTAATGAGTATGTGGCGAAGAACATGGGCATCGACGTGGAGAAGTACAAGTTCATCGGATTCGTCCTGCTCCACTTCTTCGTCGGCGTGATGGCGCTTCTGACCGTCAGCTACGGCAAAGGCATGCAGGCGGTTACCGGCATGTCTTCCATGGACCGGAACTTCAAACCCCTGATGGGTACGTTCTTCGGTATCGCCTTCAAGAAATACGGGTACCCGGTGACGGCGATCGTCATCGGAGAGTTCATCATCACGATGATCTTCAACGGACTGGTGGCGTTGAACGTTCCGACGACGATCAACGACTTCGTCACCGGTGCGGTGCTCCTGATCATCGTCACCCTGACCAACCGCGGCCGGATCGGCAGCGTGGTGAAATAGGAGCCAACATATGGAAGAACAGTTTCTGCGATCAGAACAGCTGAACAAATATTTTGGCATCACCCATGCTGTCAAGGATGTCTCCTTAGGATTCCACCGTGGCCAGATCCATGGCTTGATCGGTGAGAACGGCTCGGGCAAGTCGACCTTCTGCTCGATGCTCTGCGGCATCTACTCCATCTCCAGCGGCAAGTTCGTGATGAATGAAAATGAATTGACCGTCAAATCCCAGGTTGAGGCGAACCGAAGCGGCGTGTCGATCATCGTCCAGGAGATGGGCACGCTCTCCGGCCTGACCGTGGCGGAGAACATCTTCCTCGGCGAGGAAGACCGATTCATGCACGGCATCATCAAGAACACCGCCGAGATGAACAAGGAAGCGCAACGCCTGCTGGATTCCTACGGATTTTCCCGGATCAAAGCTCCGGTGATGATCGACCACTACAGTTTCGAGGACCGCAAGCTGGTTGAAATCGTCAAGGCGACGTACTTCAACCCCCAGGTGGTCGTGGTGGATGAGACCACGACGGCGTTGAGCCAGGAAGGCCGGAAGGAGTTGTTCAAGGTGATGGAGCGGATCAAAGCGCAAGGCAACACCGTCATCTTCATCTCCCACGACCTCAGCGAAGTATTGGAACACACCGACTGCATCTCCATCCTCCGGGACGGAGAGCTGGTAGGCACGGTGGATAGCAAGGATGTGACGGTGGACGACCTGAAACGGATGATGGTCGGCCGGGAACTGGGTGGACGGTACTACCGGACCGATTACGGTGAGCCGGTCTCTTCCGATCCGGTGCTCATCGCTTCCCATGTCTCTGTCCCGGGACAGCTCCAGGACATCTCGTTCACCCTGCACAAAGGGGAGATCCTGGGAGTCGGAGGCTTGTCCGAGTGCGGCATCCATGAACTGGGCAAGGCGGTATTCGGCGCCTCCTACGGAAGGACAGGATCGGTCACGCTGGGAAACGGTGTGGCCATCACCTCAATCCCCCAGGCGATCAAGAGCAGCATCGCTTATGCGTCCAAGGACCGTGACAACGAGTCTGTGGTGCTGGCCGACACGATTGGCGAGAACATCTGTCTTCCTTCGCTGGACAAGCTGGCGTCCCACCACCTGCTCAGCCGGAAGAAGATGCGTTCGTTCGCCCAAAAACACGCCACGCTGATGAGCGTCAAGATGACCGGCATCGACCAGTATGTCTCCGATCTTTCCGGCGGAAACAAACAGAAAGTCGTTTTGGCCCGTTGGCTTGGCAGGGGCTCGGACATTCTGGTGCTGGACAGCCCGACACGGGGCATCGACGTCAAGGTCAAGGCGGACATCTACGCATTGATCTCCGACCTGAAGAAACAAGGGAAGTCGATCATCATGATTTCCGAAGAGATTCCGGAACTGCTGGGGATGAGCGACCGCATCCTGATCATGAAGGATGGAAGGATCAACGGGGAATTCCTCAGATCCCAGAAGCTTGGCGAAGAAGATCTGATCGCCAAGATGGTGTAAGGAGACGAACGCATGACGGAACATACACGCAATACCGCAACCAATGAGATGAAAGTGAAGTGGTGGGAGCTTCCCTGGCTGAGAAGCTTCATGCCGCTGTTCGGATTCATCGCCATCATCGTGGTCTTCTCCATCCTGACGGACGGGAAAATCATTCGGCCGAGGAACATCAATCTGATGCTCAGCCAGGTGTACGTCCTGATGATCGCCTCGATGGGAGTCTTCATGATCATGACGGTGGGAGGCATCGACTTCTCCCAAGGTTCGATCCTCGGACTCTCCTCCATCATCTTCTGCTGGGTTTCCCAGCGGAGCATCGGACTGGGAATCCTCGCCGCTGTGGCGGCGGGAGCCGCCATGGGCTCCTTCAACGGGCTGTTCCACGTGAAGTTCAAGATCGCCTCGTTCATCGTGACGATCTGTACGATGTACCTGTTCCGCGGACTGTGCAAGTACATCACCACCAGCGGACCGGTACCGGCCAGCGTGGACGTGGTGGCACTCAACCAGACATGGCTGAAAGTACTGCTCACCATCGTTGTGCTGTCCATCGGCTTCTTTATCTTGCATTTCACCCGGGTCGGGCATGACCTCCATGCCATTGGAGCGGGAGAAACGGCGGCGCGGTTCTCCGGATGTCGCCCGGATCTCACCAAGTTTCTGGTCTTCACCGCATCTGGAGCCATCACGGGCTTTGCATCGTTCATCAACGTGATCAAGGTAGGCTCCATCACCGGTACGGCCGGAAGCCAGTTGGAAACGCAGATCCTCATCGCCCTGGTGCTTGGAGGCATGCCCATTTCCGGTGGCGCCAAGTCGCGGTTCTCCAACATCATCATCGGAACGCTCACCTACTCTGTCCTGGAGAAGAGCCTGCCGATGATCTTCCCCGTCTCCGCCACCCAGCAGTTGGTCAAAGGCATCGTCTTCCTGATCGTCGTCGCCTTGACCATCGACCGGAAGTCGCTTCGGGTGATCAAATAGACCAACCAATCCGCTTCCTCCGTGCGTTTTCCTTCGGGAAGGCGCACTTTTTTTGTCTTGCCATCTTTCTCCCCTCCATGGTACGGTAGGTTGCAAAGAAGGAGACCTATGCATACAACCCCGACAATCCATTTCAGGGAGGCGGTCCGGGAGGACATCCCGTTGATCCTCGATTTCGTCAAACGTCTTGCCATCTACGAGCATCTGGAAGACCAGGTGACGGCCACCCCTGCGCTCTATGAACAATGGATATTCAACCAGAAGGTCGCCCAGGTGCGGTTCGCCGTGGCCGATGGCAAGGAAGTGGGATTCATCCTGTACTTCCACAACTACTCCACCTGGTTGGGGAAAGGGGGAATCTACCTGGAAGACCTGTTCGTCCTGCCGGAATACCGGGGACGGGGGATCGGGAAAGCGCTTCTCACCCACCTGGCGTCCATCGCCGTGGAGGAAGGATGCGGCAGGATGGAATGGAGCTGTCTGGACTGGAACGAACCAAGCATCCGCTTCTATCGCTCGCTGGGGGCCGTCCCGATGGAAGAATGGACGGTGTACCGGCTGACCGGAGACGCCCTTCAGAAGTTGGGAAGCCAGCAATAACCACATCCCTTGCCAAAGCGGAAAAACCATGGTGAACTATTTCCATGGAGGGATGCATGCGGCAAACGAGACAGAAACGGCTGGTACTGGAGATCGTCACCACACGCAGGGATCATCCGACAGCTGACCAGGTGTTCCTGGATGCACGTGCGAAGGATGGGAAGATCAGCCGTGGGACGGTGTACCGGAATCTCAGCCAGCTGACCGACCTTGGGTTGATCAGGCACCTGTACAGCCCGGTGGCCGACCGGTATGACTGGCGGCTGGAACCCCACTACCACCTGGTGTGCACCTCTTGCGGCTCGGTCACCGACGCCGACATTCCGTACGACAAGGGGCTGGATGCAAACGCCGAGCAGCTCAGCGGTTACCAGATCACCCAGCACTGCACCACATTCGAAGGCATCTGCCCGGAGTGTCAGAAGAAGCAGAAACCGGAACACTGAACCGGACAACCACGGAATGAAACACGGGTGCGTTTGGCACCCGTGTTCTTCGTTCAATGCTTGTCGTATCCTTTTTCCTTCCAGACATCCCTCAGACGGAGAATCTTCTCGCCGGCGGCGCGAAGCGTCTCGTCCTTCTTGGCAAAGTGGAAGCGGATCAAATGGTGAACCGGCTCACGGAAGAAACTGGATCCCGGAACAGCGGCGACCCCTGCTTCCTTGGCCATCCACTCGCAGAAACGGGTATCGTCGGTGGCGTCGAACTCGCTGATGTCCACCATCACGTAGTACGCCCCCTGCGGCTTGGTGTACACCAGGTGTGCCTGGTCCAGATAGGACAGAAACAGGTTACGCTTTTCGGTGTACAGGTCACGCAACTCGTCGTAGTACGACCAAGGAAGCTTCAGACCAGAGACGGCAGCTTCCTGCAGTGGCGCGGCCGCACCGACGGTGAGGAAGTCATGGACTTTCCGCACGGCGGAGATGGCTTCGGCTGGACCGAGGACGTACCCAAGACGCCATCCGGTGATGGAATAGGTCTTGGACAGGGAACTGCAGCTCAATGTCCGTTCGGCCATCCCGGGAAGGGAAGCGAAGTACACATGCTCACCGGGCTGGTAGACGATGTGTTCGTACACCTCGTCGGTGATCACCCAGGTATCGTACTTCTTGGCCAGCGTTGCGATGATCTCAAGCTCCGAACGGGTGAACACCTTGCCGGTGGGGTTGCCGGGATTACAGAGGATCAAGGCCTTGGGGTGCTGGCGGAACGCGTCTTCCAGCACCTCGGGATCAAAGCTGAAATCCGGTGGGGTGAGCGGCACGTAGATCGGATCGGCTCCGCTGAGGATGGCGTCCGCCCCGTAGTTCTCGTAGAAAGGGGAGAAGACGATCACCTTGTCTCCGGGATCAACGACGGACAGGACGGAAGCCATCATCGCTTCGGTGGAACCGCAGGTGACGGCGATCTGGGTGGCCGGGTCGATGTCGATGCCCATGAAGTGCTTCTGCTTCGCCGCCAAGGCAATGCGGAAGTTCTCCGCGCCCCAGGTGATGGCGTACTGGTGGGGGCCGGCATAGGCGGCCTTGGCCAACGCTTCCTTCAATTGGTCGGGAGGATCAAAATCGGGATATCCTTGGGAGAGGTTGATGCTCCCCCATTGATTGGCGACACGGGTCATCCGGCGGATGACCGATTCGGTGAATCCTTTGGTTTTCTTACTGGTACCTGGCATCTCACGCCTCCTTGGTGGAGAGGGACTCCACCTTCGCGATGGCATCCTTTACCATCTTCGCGTCCACCGGGAACGGAAGCAGATGCATCGATTCGTGGGGAGCCAGAGAAGCCGCCACCACCTTGTCAATTTTCGCTTCGTCCGTCGGATCCACCCCAAGGTCCCGGAACGAAGTGGGAAGCCCCATCGTCAGGAACTTCTTGCGGAGCTTGATCAGTTCGTCTTCATCGTTCATCAGCACCGCCTGGACCAGAACGCCGTAAGCGACCTTCAGGCCATGCAGCTTGTCATGGGTTTCCGGCAGGACCGACATACCGTTGTGCAGCGCGTGGGCGGCGGCGACCCGGGTGTACTTCTCCCCCAGTCCTCCGACCAGTCCGCCGCCGGCGATGACGGCGTCAACGATCTTGATGAACACCGGATCCAGCTTGCCATCCTTCTGCGCTTTGAAGGCGGCGGGGCCTTCCTCAAGGAGCACCTCGACGATCCGCTTGGCCGTCAGCACGCCCAGCTCTGCGGTAAGGGGAAGAATGGGTCTTCCTTCGGAGAGGATCCGCGCTTCGTACCACTTGGCGATGGTGTCGGCCACCCCAGCCTGCAGATAGACGGACGGTGCGTCCAGGATGATCTGGGGATCGACCAGGACGAGGAAAGCACCATGGGGAAACAATTCGTACCCAAGCGCCTTGCCTTGGGGGGTGTACCAGACGGACAGCGGAGTCCATCCCGCGCAGGTCGCCGCGATGGTCGGAATGGAGACGAACGGCTTGCCGGATGCGATGGACAACGCTTTGGCCGTGTCCAGCACCGTACCGCCGCCGGTACCGATGACCAGGTCAGCGGCTTTGGCCCGGGCTGTCAGGGCATCCACCGTCTCGTGGGTGCAGTGCCCTTCCAGAAGGTATCCGTCGGACACCTCCTTGGGGAGATACGGGCCCACCGCCTCTCCTGAACGCTTCCCATGGATCCACAGGGCGCGGGAGAGTTGTTCCTTGCTGAAGAAGTCATACAGATGATTGATGGCGCCGGCGTGGCAGTAGTAGTTGTCCGGGCCGGGTTGAATGCGAAGTACAGGATATTCCATTGCAGTCTTTCCTTTCGGATCTGGAGAACGAGGGACGGCGATCCGGACCGTCCCATGGGTCAACGGGTGAAGATCCGCGCCACGCGGTCCCCGATGAGCTGGGCCAGTTGCACGACGATGACAAGCAGCACCACGGTGACCACCATCACGCCGGTCTCATAGCGGTAGTATCCGAACTGGATGGCCAGGTCCCCGATGCCGCCGCCACCGACGATGCCCGCCATGGCGGAGTAGCCGATCAGGCTGATGAACGTCACCGTGATGGCACGTACCAAACCGGGTCGGGCTTCCACGAACAGGACGTCACGGACGATCAACGGGAGCGGGGCTCCGGTGACGACGGAGGATTCGATGACCCCTTTGTCAATCTCGGAGAACGCGCCTTCCACCAGACGAGCCAAAAACGCCGTGGAAGAGAACGTCAACGGAACCGTCGCGGCGATTGGTCCGATCGTCGTCCCGGTGATCCACCGGGTCAGAGGGATCAATACAACGAGGAGGATGACGAACGGAACGGAGCGGATCACATTGACCACCGCTCCGGCGATGGCGTTTGCCGTCTTGTTCGGCGTGAGGAGCGGATGCTCCGTCAGGTACAACAACAGTCCAAGGGCTGTACCGAAGATGAGGGAGAAAAGCATGGAGAGAAGCACCATCTCAAAGGTTTCCCACGTCGCTTTCCCCAGGTACTGTTCCAGAATTTCCCATGTCTGTTCCATATCAATCCGCCTCCTTGGCGGACACACGCTGTACGGAAGAAGCATGCTCCTCCAAATACCGCAGCGCGTCGGCCCTGGCCTGCTCCGATCCTTTCAGGGAGACGAGGAGCACACCGTACGGCTTGCCGGTGATGTACTCGATCTTCCCATGGAGGATGGACAGGGTGATGTCGAATGATTTGACCACGTCGCTGATGATCGCCTGATAGGCGTTCTCGCCGCGGTAGGTCAGTTTGACCAGCTGTTCGTCCCCTGCAAGGGGTGGCAGCACCGGTACGTCGATGTCCGCAACTTTGGAGACCAACCGCCGCACCGTTTCATGCTGCGGAGCGGTGAAGATCGTGTAGGTGTCCCCTGTTTCGATCACCGAGCCGTGGTCCATCACGGCGACGCGGTCGAACAGCCGTTCGGCCACTTCCAGCTGGTGGGTGATGAACACGATGGTCAGGTGCATCTTCCGGTTGATCTCCCGGAGGATGGAGACGATCTCTTCGGTCGTTTCGGCGTCCAGCGCGCTGGTCGCCTCGTCACAGAGGAGAATCTCCGGATTGTTTGCCAGGGCACGGGCGATGGCCACCCGCTGTTTCTGTCCACCGGACAGCTGGGACGGATACGCTTTTTCCTTGTCCCCCAACCCGACCAGCTGGAGCAGTTCCTTCACCCGGCCGGGGATTTCGGCTTTCTTCCAGCCACCGGCCTTCAGGTTGAACGCGACGTTCTCCCCGACGGTCGAGCCACCGATCAGATTGAAGTGCTGGAAGATCATTCCCATCCGTTTGCGTTCTTCGGCCAACGCCGTTCCGCTGTAGGAGGTGATGTCCTGGCCATCAATGATCACATTGCCGGAGGTGGGGCGCTGCAGCAGGTTGATCACCCGCACCAGCGTGCTCTTGCCCGCCCCGCTCTGGCCTACGATTCCAAAAATCTCCCCCTTCTCCACCGTCAGGCTGACGTGAGAGACAGCGTGAAGCTCCTTTCCCCCGTCAAGAGGAAAGGAGACGCTGATGTCACGCAACTCGATGATGGGGATGTGCCGCATTCCTGCTTCCATCGCTTATTTGCCCTCGCCGTACTTGTCAACCCACCACTGCGGCCGGTCGAACGAGTTGAAGATACTGCCCGGTTTGGTGATGGCGTTGTAGAAGTCCTCCGACTCAACGGCGGCCTTCAGGTCACGTCCCAGCTGGGAATCCACATCCGGGGTCCGGACGGCGACGACGTTCTTGTACCCTTCGGCAAGCTTTTCGATGGCCAGTGCCTTGGTGAAATCAAGACCGGCGGCGATGGCGTAGTTGCCCGGCACGATGCCGATGGCCACGCTGTCCAAGCTCCGGGAGATCTGGGCGCCGTCAAGCGTCTGGAACTTCAGGTTCTTCGGGTTGGAGGCGATGTCGGAGAGGGACACCTTGGTGGGATCAATGCCGTCCTTCAGCGTGATGACGCCGAAGCGGGCAAGGATGCCAAGGCTGCGGGCCAGGTTGGTCACGTCACTGGCGATGGCCACCTGGTCACCGGTCTTCAGCTGGTCCAACGAGGTGTAGACGTGGCTGAATACGCCGGCACCGGCCGTCGGAACGATGATCACCGCGGCGAGGTCCAGGTTGTTCGCCTTGGAGAACGCGTTCAGGTAGACGGTGTGCTGCATCAAGTTCGCCTCGATCTCCCCGTTGTTCAACGCCTGGTCCGGCTGTACCCAGTCGGAGAACTGGACGACGGAGACGGTGTAGCCCTGTTTCTCCAGGTACGGCGCGATGGCCTGTTTGACCATGTCTCCATAGGGCCCGGGGCTGACCCCGATGCGGATCTGTTTCGTGGTGGTCGGCGAGGATGTTTCCTTCGCCCCGTTAGCGAACAGCGCGGCGGATGCCAGCACTGCCGTGATGAGAAGTGTTACAAGAACTTTTTTTGTGGAACGCATATATTGCTCCCTTGCTTGATATCGTTGTCGTTTCCTGCCGTAGCCGGATACTCCGGAAAACATACGGTTGCCTCGAACCTGATGAATCTATGGATGTCGTGTGGATATAAGTATGTGTGCGCTTTTCAGCGCATCATCATGTGGGAGCGCATCAGGAACGAGGACTCAGCATGTGACAGGGTAATTGGTCTCAACATGTGCTCCTCCTTCCAGACGGTGTCTGATTTGTTGTCCCTAACGTTGCCTTTCCGAAGAAAAAATGTCAAGAGGGTGCGACAAACTTTTTTACGAAGATTTGATGAAACACAAAAGAGGGGGGTGTTTCCACCCCCCTCAGGGTATGATAGGAGGAGGTTGCCTTGTCTGTTATTTGTCACACTTGGGAAGATACTGCAGCGCGTCGGCGATGTCCTTGTCCGTCGGGATGGAGTCGGTCATCGTGCCGTCGTTGTAGCTCTTGTAGGCGGAGAGGTCGAAGTACCCGGTACCGGTCAGGCCGAACAGGATGTCCTTGCTCTCACCGGTTTCCTTGCACTTCATCGCTTCGTCGATGGCCACCTTGATGGCATGGCTGCTCTCCGGCGCCGGCAGAATCCCTTCGGTACGGCAGAACAGCTCGGCCGCCTCGAAGACGGAGGTCTGCTCCACCGCCCTGGCTTCCAGATACCCGTCGTGGTACAGCTGGGAGAGGATCGGGGACATGCCATGGAAGCGAAGGCCACCGGCGTGGTTGGGGGACGGGATGAACTGCGAGCCGATGGTGTACATCTTTGCCAGCGGGCACACCTCACCGGTATCGCAGAAATCGTAGGCGAACTTGCCGCGGGTGAAACTCGGGCAGGAAGCGGGCTCGACGGCGATGAACCGGTAGTCCTTCTCCCCACGGAGCTTCTCTCCCATGAACGGGGCGATCAAGCCACCCAGGTTGGAACCGCCGCCGGCGCATCCGATGATGATGTCCGGGGTGACGTTGTACTTGTCCAGCGCCGCCTTGGCTTCCAATCCGATGACCGACTGGTGGAGCAGCACTTGGTTGAGCACGCTGCCCAGCACGTAACGGTACCCCTCGTGGGTGGTGGCGTATTCCACCGCCTCGCTGATGGCGCATCCCAAACTGCCGTTGGTGCCGGGGTGGGCCTTCAGAATGGCACGCCCGACGTTGGTGGTGTCCGACGGCGACGGAGTGACCGTGGCGCCGTAGGTGCGCATCACTTCCTTGCGTGCTGGTTTCTGCTCGTAGGAGATCTTCACCATGTACACCTTCAGGTCAAGGCCGAAGTAGGCGCAGCTCATGGAAAGCGCCGTGCCCCACTGCCCCGCTCCGGTTTCCGTCGTCACCCCTTTCAGACCCTGGGCCTTGGCGTAGTACGCCTGGGCGATGGCCGAATTGAGTTTGTGGCTGCCACTGGTGTTGTTTCCCTCGAACTTGTAGTAGATGTGCGCAGGAGTGTCCAGTTTTTTCTCCAGACAGTAGGCACGCACCACCGGGGACGGCCGGTACATGTGGTAGAACTCACGGATCTCATCAGGAATGGGGATGCGCCGGGTATCGTTGTCAAGCTCCTGCTCCACCAGTTCCTTGCAGAACACGTGATCAAGTTCAGTTGCGGTCATCGGCTGGAGGGTTCCCGGATTGAGCAGCGGCGCCGGTTTGTTCTTCATGTCGGCGCGAATGTTGTACCAGAAATCGGGTATCTCATTCTCCGAAAGGTAGATTTTGTAGGGAATGGTGTGCGTTGTCATGTCGTTTCTCCTTCTTTTGTTTCTCTGTATAAAAACACCATATCATAATTCTCTGCATAGAAACAAGAGGCTGTCCCATCTTTTTTCACTTTTTTTTATTTTTCCTCAGTCGGTGAACCCGATGGCCGCTTTTCCACCGCATGAGGAAAGTACGGCAGGGAAAAATCCTCCTTGGGCGAGAAGGACCAACACACTCCATGACAGTGTACCTTCCTCATTATTGGACTCTGATCCAAGAGAAGATCAGCCTCATTTTCAAGGAGGGATGCATCCTCACATTCAAGAAATATAAAAGGCAACGCTGATTGCATACAACGTGAAAGGAATCAAGCCTCAGACTCAATGATGATGGTCTTGAGGATGTTAGCCTCCGACTACAGGGTTTTCTGACATCATGGAATAGTAGTATTAAAGCTATCACATTTCATACAGGCGGATACGAATCAACGTCAATTCTCGGAAGGAAATATGCCTTGATACAATTAGGATTCCTAATGCAAATTTGGATATGGTTTTTTTCTCTAAACCCCGCAGTAGGATATAATGAGTCTCCTTCAAAGAACACACCCCTAACGCTATCATAATAGTGCTTCTTTGTTTGTTCTTCCTTGAGTTTAATCAACGTTTCAATTACGGCACAATCCAAATACCTGACCAACCCATTACACTTGTTCTCAGGAATTGGTAAGTTTTGTTTGCTTGCATTCTCCATAAAAATTGCATGGGCGGTTTTGAGAAGCATCAAATTACTTGATTCCAAGAAATCAAGACATTCACCAAGACAAATCACCGCACCAAGTACTGCAGGTTCATGAATCTTTTGTTCTTTGTTATTGGGATGAGCTTTTGCATTCCGAGCCCATTCAAGAGCTCGTTGTTCATTATACTCCCAAAAATACATACCATGTCCAAGCCAGTCATACTCATTTACACTTGGACGAAGTTGCACTTGATTGCTCTGTATGATTTTATCACATACTTCTTTATCACAACCATGAAAACCAAAAACTAGTTCGTTTCTTCTTTGATACATAGACTGTTATGATAAGGCTTTGATAATCGTCCTTTTTTCGTGTACACCCCGGTTTTCCTGATAATTTCTGCAGCTAACTCAGGATTGGCTGCTACGTTATCGCAAAACTGTATGAACTCTTGATAATCATCTTGTTTCCGCATGCAATCCATATAATTCATCCTTATTCAAAGGGATATATCAATCCTATCCGATGCTTCAAAGATACACAAGGGAAAGCAAAACTTTTCAGCAATGAATGTCATGAGATAATAGTGAAAGCTTCTTCTGCGTCATGTGTCAGCTCAACCTTACATGGCGATTCCCTTTGCTGTTTGTATCTTTTCTCGCTTAGTAATCCTTTGGAACAGGCAGAACCTGAATGGGAATTACCACAACAACCATCCCAGAACTGTCTGTTTCAAAACTCTCTGTAGGGTATTGGAAGCTTATCCAAATTCATTGCCAAACATGGGGCAGATTGGTCTTTTTCATTTTTCCCTCAGGCGGTGAACCCGATGGTTCGCTTTTTCACCGCATGGGGAAGATATGGCAGGAAAAGCCTCCTTGAGAAGGGTGATCTCCGCTTCCTTGTCCGGCTCTCCCCCCCAGATGCATCAGGCGTCCCGCCTGGTGCATCCTTGCCTGCTCATACAGCGTCCGCACAAACCGGTCGTTGCCGAAATCCGGCTTGGTCCGTACGGATGCAAACATATCGGTGATGGTCCTCTCGGCATCCGGAGCGATAGCCATGATATCCCGGGTAGCCATCAAGCGGAGGATGTCCATCAGTTCATCGACGGATAAATCGGGAAACGGGGCATGGAAGAGGCGATCCTACTGGATAGGCCGGGGTTAGCCGCCAGAAAATCTTCCATGGACTCAGGATAGCCGGCGAAGATGACGATAACATCCTCCCGGTAGTTCTCCATCTCCTCGACGATCGTGTTGATGGTCTCATCCCCGTACAACCCTTTGGATCCATCCAGCAACGCGTTCGCCTCATCGATGAACAGCACACCTCCTTGGGTTTTGGTGAACAGATTGCGCACATGGAGAGCAAGCCCTTCCACAAAGCGACCGACCACCCCGCTCCGCCCTACTTCCACTAAGTTTCCGCTTACCCACCCTTTCTCCTTCCTGATCTGGGCGAACAACCGGACCACGGTGAGCCTTGCCGTTCCGTGGTTTCCGGTAAACACCATGTGCCGTGACGGTGTGGGCTTTTTACACCGAAGGAAGCATAGGCATGCTGCGCCTTGTTGGTATCGATGATCGTATCCCCCAGTTGCTTCACCGAAGAGAGGCCGATCAACGAGGAAAGCAACTCTCGTGCGGTGGGTTTCACCGTTTTGTTTTCCTCCTCGGGAGTGGGAAGATCTAGGTATTGTGGAAACTCCTCTTTGCAGAACAACTGGTCATACCAATACTCATACAGCGTATCCAGTTCATCGTGCGAAGTGAACGTACGGCTACCCACCGGTTCCTGCAATCCCTCAACGGTCGGGATACGGGCTTCCTTCGCCTGCTGCAACACATACGCCAGGACATCCCTTGCCGTGATGTCCTTCTGGCGGATGACCACGAAGCGGATATCCGGAAACGCGTCCTAAATGGCGAGAAGCGCCTTCTCTCATCCCCTCTTTTCAGTTCCATGATGGACAACGTGTACCCGTGTAGCATAAGGACATGTTTCAACGTCTCCAGCACATCGGTATCCTCGATCGCCGAGGTTTTCATCCGCCGGCTTCATCTCAAGGACGATCGTCGAACCCTTGGAACGCCGGTACAGTTGGTACAAACCGTCTTCGTCAAGATTGGAAAACATCGAGGTCACTCCCATGCCGGACACTTCATCCACCAGCAGGGTGCGGTGGTTTCCATCCGGTTGACGGAAGCCAGGCTTCCCACCAGTACATTCTCAATCTTCCGGCACAGTGGCATTTCATCGGCCATCACCAGGTACTGGACCGGGTGCATGCAAGGTTGCCGCGCCCTGCCACGGGAGAAGAAGCACTTCTCTTCCCGGATGAGAACCGGTACATCCACCAACGCTTTGGCGTCCCGCATCTTCGGGCTGATCCGCTCCTTCAGCGACGTGATGGCGAAAGGAGCTAGTCCGAAAGGTTTGAGAAGGTCTTCGGCACTGTCCAGAAATCCCGCTTTCTCTGATTTCTGCACCCAGAAGCTGTACGTGCTTACGGTGATCTCACTCATCAGAATGCATTCCGCTTCAACCTCCACTTCATGGTGATGCTCGATAACTCCTGTTTCAGCCAGGCTGGCGTTCCTCTGCCCCGCTGGACTGCGACCCGCGTCACCTGCACTTTCCCCAGTTCGGTGACAGCGCTCACCGGACGAACCGATTTCGGAGTTTCCGCCCATATGATGGACAACACGGAAAGAAAGTCTTTCTGCTCCTCCCGTTTTTTCGCCAGTCCCCGCTCTGACACCATCTTCTGTTTGCGCGTTATCCGAAAATAACGCATACGCACCTTCTGAACACATAGCGACATGATGGCCAGCAAAAATTTTGGGTCACTAAAAAACAAAAAAACCTCAAAAAACTTTTGTAGGGGGAAAAGAGAGGAGAAATGTTGGATTCCCGCACCTTACTCCGGGATATACAAGCGATGTTCAATCTCTGTGAATCGAGAGCTCGAGACATTCCGCTGGCCGATTGAGTCAAAAAAGAGATTATAATTAATCTATTTATAATTATATAGCTCTTTATGTAATATTCTGGAAATTTGTCAATAGGCAAAAGTACAAAACTTCACCTCTCTTTTTCTAATGCCAATAATTCAGTCTTCCTTTCGGTAGGGAACCCCCAGTTTCGCCGGAACGTTGAATGTATGGCGGAAAATGGTCAGCGCAATGGTAAGGATGTAAGGAAGCGCAATGATCAACTCACGAGGAAACAGGGTGTTCTCCCCCACTGCCTGGATGTAGATGGAGATGGAATCGGCCACACCGAACGTCAACGTACCCAGCAACGCCCCGATGGGGCTCCAGTTTCCCAAGAAGCAGATGGCAAAGGCGATCCACCCGCGTCCCCCGATGATGCTGGTGGTGAACATCCCCAAGTATCCTACCGTATAGAACGAACCGGCAAGCCCACCGACAGCCCCGGCGGCGAGAACGGTCAGAAACCGCACCCGGTTGACATTGATACCTGCGACATCCACCGCCTCGGGGTTTTCTCCGCAGGAACGGATGGTAAGCCCCAGGGACGTACGGTACAACACAAACCAGGCAACCGGCACCAACAGGTACGCCACATAGGTCAATGCCGTCTGGTTGAACAGGATCGGACCCACAACGGGAATATCGGACAACAAGGGGATGCGTAGTTTGGAAAGCGCCTTGATCTGCAGCGGTGTCGTCGGTACTCCGAACAGCACCCGTTGGAAAAACGAACAGAAGCCAACCGCCAAGATGTTCATCGCCGTCCCGGTGACCACCTGCTGTTGCTTAAGCGTCACTGTGACAAACGCATAGAGCGCCGCCATTGCAGCGCCGCAACAAAGAGCAAGGGCGATCCCTGCAAACGTCGTTCCCCAGATATAGGTTCCGACAAATCCACCCCAAGCGCCGAGCAGGAAAATCCCTTCAATGGCACAGACCATCACCCCGGTCCGTTCGGCGAACACCTCGGCAAGGGAACCCAACAGCAACGGCGTACTTACCATAATGGCACGGGCAAGCAGGTTCACCATCTCACACCACCTCCCTGCGTATCCGTCGTTTTTGGGACCAAAGCTGGAATTGGTACCGCAATGCGGCAAAGATGATCACACAGGTCATCACGACACCTTCGATCAACTCGATGATGGACGCCGGAATGGTGACGCCTGGCAGGCGTCCCATCGTGGTGCCCATTACGTTGAGGAATCCGAACAACAGAGAGGCGAAAATGCAACCGATCGGGTTTCCATTGGCTAGGACGGCGATGCCGATGCCGTACGATCCGATGGAAGCGTTGAAATTTCGGAGCAACATGTGCTGCACCCCGTTGATCTCCGTTAAACCCGACATACCAGCCAATCCGCCGGCAATCAGGAACGAGATGACGTACATCCGTCCAGATGGGATGCCTCCCAATTCCGCTGCGTCGCAGTTGAACCCAACGGCACGAATACGGAATCCAAGGGAAGTCTTGTACAGCAACACGGAGATAGCGATTGCCGTCAGCACGGCGATGACGATCCCCCACGTAACTCGGGTCCCGGGGATCAAAGTGGGAAGATACGCCTGAGGAAGAATGGCGTCACTCTGCATGTATTCCGCCTTGGTTTCCTGCAGGCTGGTGCGAAGGAGGTAATCCATCAACGCTGCGACGACGTAGGTGGACATCATGCTGACAAGGAACTCGTTGGCATTGAATTTCGCTTTGACCAAACCGATCAACGCACCGACGGCGCCACCGGCGGCAAACGATGCGACGGCCACCAGTACCAGGAGCAATGGCTGGGGAATCTTTCCACCAAGGGAGAGAGACAACGCCACCGCGACGATCGCTCCCATGGAAAACTGTCCCTGCGCACCAATGTTGAACAAATTCGCCTGGAACGTGAACGCAAACGCCAACGACGTGAACACCAGAGGCGTCGCCTTGACCAGAATCTCCCCCAGGTTGTAGCCATCCCCTACGATTTTGGCGAACGCCTTTCCAATGACGCCAAGAGGGTTGAGGCCCAGGAACAACAGAAGGCTGGCGCTGATGACAAGTCCAATGACCACTGCGGCCAGATTGAACAGGATGCCTTCCAGTTTCTCACCCATGGTTCTTCTCCTTGGCGCCGGCCATCATCAGTCCAATCTCTTCAATGCTCCGCGCTCCATTTGGGAAGATATCAACCATCTCCCCTTGATACATGACGGCGATTTGATCAGCCATCTCAAACAGTTCGGAGAGTTCGGTGGAGATCAACAAGACCGCTTTCCCCTCCTGCTTCGCCTGGAAAATCACCTGATGGATATGTTCCACAGCTCCCATATCCAACCCGCGGGAAGGCTGGTTGCAGATCAAAAGGTGTGTCCCCACCGCCACCTCGCGGGCAAGCACCACTTTTTGCTGGTTGCCGCCGGAAAGGCTCTTCGCGGTATCATCCGGCCCTGTGGCCTTGACGTGATACTGGGTAATCATCCGTTGGGTATCTGCGTTTACCACATTATTCCGGACGAATCCATGGGAAATCCATTTGTCCGAACGCCATCCCTTGAGCAGCAGGTTTTCCGCCAACGACATTTCCATCACCATCCCGTCACGGTAACGGTCAAGAGGGACGTACCCGATGCCCCGCTCATTGCGGCTGCGGACAGAATCCCTGCTGATGTCTTTCCCCTCAAACCGAATCAAGCCGGAAGAAGGATAGAGACGACCGGAGATCACATCGCACAATGCGTCCTGGCCGTTTCCACTTACCCCTGCGATGCCAAACACCTCTCCTTGGTGAATCTGGAATGAAACATCGGTAAGCAACCGTTCTTTTTTAGGACCGATGAGGGAGAGATGTTCCACCGAAAGCACCACTGGTGCTGCAACCCCCGTTTTCTGTTGTGGTGCCGCTTGGGTCTGGATGTCCCGACCGATCATCATACGGGCCAGGGAATGCTCATCCGTATTACTCCGGCGAACCGTATCCACCACCATACCAGAACGCATCACCGTAATCCGATCTGCAACTTCCATCACTTCCCGCATCTTATGGGTGATGAAGATGGCGGAATTCCCCTTTGCCACATAGGAACGGATGAACCGCATTAACGTCTCCGACTCCTGCGGAGTCAGTACGGCGGTCGGTTCATCCATGATCAGAATGCGGGCATTGATGTACAGAGCCTTGAGAATCTCAATCTTTTGCTGTTGCCCAACGGACAGTTTGCCAACCGGCACATCCAACGGAACATCAACCTCATATTCCTGGGCAATTACCTGAACCTGTTGGCTACACTTCTTCAATGGCAGATATCCGTGTACGTGACCAAGAATGATGTTTTCTGTCGCAGTATGGGTGGGAACCAGCGAAAAATGCTGTTGGATCATGGCGATTCCCAATGCCATGGCGTCTCTGGGGGATTTGATGCGCACTTCCCTGCCATGCACCAGCATCCGGCCTTCATCCTTGTCGTACAGGCCGTACAAAATCTTCATGATGGTGCTTTTCCCCGCACCGTTTTCGCCAAGCAAAGCCAGCACTTCCCCATCATTGACGGTGAGGGAGACATCCTTGTTGGCGATCACCTTGGAAAAGCACTTGGTCACATGCTGGATTTCAACCGCAACAGCCATCATCCTTCCCTATACACTAAGGAGCCGGAAGCTCCGGCTCCTTGGAAATATTCTCAGAACAACGCCTTCAGGTCAACCGTTCCGGCTTTCAGGTCGGCGACCGCCTGATCGCATGCAGCTTTGGCTTCCGCAGGGGTGTTTTCCGTATAGACCGGGAAGTAGATGCCTTCAGGAACTCCGACTTCCACCCGCTGGTGGCCCTTCAGGTCACCCTTCAGCCATTCGCTGATGGCCCAGACATACACTTTGGAGTAATCGAAGTTGATGGACGCGACCACCGTCTTTGGGTCGATGACCGTCTGGTCTGCAGAATATCCGACAACTTTGACGCCCTTCTCGATGGCTCCGTTGATCACTCCGAGGCTCAGCTCGTTGGCGTAGGAGAACATCACGTCGGCGCCATCCTCAATCATCGCTTCGGACATCTGCTTGCCCAATGCGACATCACTCCAGCTGTTGGCATACTTCAGGTTGTATGACGCATCAGCAATGCCCCGTTCCTTGGCGATCTTCACTGCGGTCTTCCCATAGACGGCCATCAGGTCCTGCATCGCCTGGTTGGGGTCTCCGCCGATCAACCCGAACTTGCCAGTCTTGGTCAGATAACCACCGATGACAGCAGCCAGATATGACGCCTCGTATTCCTTGGGAAACAACGGGCAGAGGTTGTCCGCGTCACTGTTGGATCCATTGACCATCATGAACAACGTGTTGGGGTAACTGGCCGCGACCGTCTTTGCCGCTTCATCAAACTGCGAACCGGCCGCCATGATGATGTCATACCCGCGCTGGGCAAACTCCCGCATGGTGGATTCGAAATCCGCCTCAGGAACCGCCTCAATGTACTCCATGTTGGTTCCCAACTGCTCGTTGCACGCCACAACGCCCGCATAGTTGGAAGCGTTCCATCCCTGATCGTTGATCTGTCCAGGTAACAGAAGCACGATCTTCGCCGTCGCCGCCGTCTTCGCACCGGAAGATGACGCAACTTCCTTATTTCCCGCGGCAAACGCGGAAGACAGGATCCCCACAACTAAAAAAGTCACTACGAACTATGCTAAGACCTGAAAGCAGGACAGAGGGGGTGAAAAATAAGGAATATCTGCTATCCTTGGAAAGGAGAGGCAGACATGGGGAAAAACCGGAAGACGTATCAGGAGTCATTCAAGAAGCAGGTGGCGATCGAGGCGCTGGAAAGCAAGAAGACAGTAGCGGAAATCGCTTCTGAGAACGGGATCACGCCCGGCATGGTGTCAATGTGGCGAAAATCGTTCATCGAAGGAGACTTCAGCAAGGATCTGGGGAAGACGCGCAAGGAGCTGGAAGAAAAGCAGAAAGCGCTGGATGCGGCGACGATGGCGCTGGGGAAAGCCCAGCTGGAGATCGAACTGCTCAAAAAAAAAGTGAATCCGCAGGGATGAGCGTCTACGAGCTGGTGGACCATGAAAGCGCAGTGGAATACCTTCGCGGGGGCCTTGGCCTTCCGGTATCCGACCAATGCCGTCTCCTGGGAATCTCCCGGAGCAGGTATTACCAGTGGAGGAAGCTGCGGGAAGCCAGGAAAGCAATGCCTGAACGGCAATATGATGGGCGGAAAGAAGAAGAACTCGCATTGGTTGACAAGATCCTAGGCGTCTGGACGGAGAATCCGGCCTGGGGATACCGGAAACTGGGCAGGTACCTGCAGCGGAACGGTTTCCCCTCAGCCACGGAGAAACGGGTGCGTCTCATCTACCAGCGGCTGGGCATCCATGGGGTCTCCCCGGTGTTCCGCACCACCCGCCAGCCGAAAGGGAAATGCCTGAAGCACCCGTATCTGTTGAGGGGGAAGAAGATACGGTTCTCCAACCAGGTATGGGAGACGGACATCACCTACATCCGTCTTCCCGGAGGGATGGTGTATCTGACGGCGTTCATCGACGTGTACAGCCGGAGGATCCTGTCCTGGAGCCTCGGGCGCACGATGGAAAGCGGGTTATGCGTCGACGCGCTGCATGAGGCGGTCATGAACCATGGGATACCGGCGATCCTGAACACGGACTGCGGAAGCCAGTATCTGGGTGGTGATTTCCTTGATGCCGCCTCCAGTTACGGGATCGAGATCAGCAACGACTCGGTGGGGAGATGCCTCGATGACGTGTTTATTGAACGAACGTGGCGGACCCTGAAATATGAATGCATCTTCCTTCATGAGTGGGGCACGATGGAGGAACTGGAGAAGGGATTGGGGATATTCATCAGGAAGTTCAACTTCGAGCGGCCCCATCAGTCGCTTGATTACCGGACGCCGGACGAAGTGTATACGGACGGACGTTTCCCGTCAGCGGGGGACGAACCGAAGAAGACTGAGGTGGCATAGGAGATTTCCTTGTTTTCCCGCCACCCTGTCTTGACAAGGGGCTTAGCTCAAACCACTTTTTCATACTGCCTCTCTCCTTCCTTTCTCGATAGTAATTCCACTGTACCCAACCCACAAGGTTTGTGGGGAGAGAAAATGACCGAAATCTCAAGAATCATCAAAGTTTGTACAAATGGTATCACCACTTCCATACAAGAAAGGCACCATCTGTATGGAAACGATGATAGTGCCTTCGGATAACATATCTCTTTTATGTAATTACACTTCTAATACTATTGCGTGTTTTATATTTTATTACAGAGTTCCCGCAAGAATAGCATCAATGACCACCGCCCCGACCTTGTAGTTGTTTTCCATGGCCGTCTTGAAGATATCGGCGGATTCCACATTGCCTTCATCCGACAACGTTGAAGTGTAGGAAGGATCCCACAGGCTCGCAGCCGAAGCCCCATTCATGAACACGTCCATGTTGACGGAGTCCCGGATGATGAAATAGCGGTCCAGCATACCGTACCGGTCAAGAACCACACCAAGTGCGACATCCTCCATCTCCGTCAAGGCGAAGGGATCGGGGCAGCCGTACGTCTGGGTCATCAGCACGGCATTGGCATGGTCGTACTCCCCTTTCCAGTAGTTGTCACCACTGGCCGTCGTTCCCCGAAGCACTTTGGGATCGCGCACCGCCCACTCAGCCCCATCGAAAGCCGCGGACATAAAATTCCTCGTCCTTGGCGTCGTCTCAATCTTCACGTCCTTGACCAGATCGTACACCTTGGCCATCAAATCCTGGTTAAGGATTTTGTAGGAAGAACTGTCGTAGCCGGAATCATGGAACCACGTCGTCTCATACCCTTCAGGAAGATCACGGATGTCTGCATGGTGGCCAAGGTCATAGTCCACCGCCGCAGTGATGACAAACACATCGCCCATCACGCCATACCCAACAGCGGAACCGGCGCAACCGGTACTCATCACATAGCAATCGGAGAAATCAAACCGGGGGTCGGAGAGCACGGCCTGCAGGGAGACGGCCGTGTTGGCCTTTCCCATTCCGGTGACGTACAGACCGACGCCGTCCTTCACATACAGTTTGTTGCCATCAAAGCCACCCACAATATCGTAGGCTTCTCCGCCCTTCTCATAGGCGTCATAGTAGTACTGCGCTTCTCCAGGAAAATCCCCGGTCATCTCGCCTACTTCGAACTTTGGAAGGATCAACACCTTCAACGGAATCTTGTCTGTCGTCTCAATCATCCCTTGGGCGTACAGACCAGCACAGATCGCCACCACCATGACGATCACCATCAATCGTTTTTTCATCATCTTGCAACCACCTCACCCCACAGGTAGCAGAAGCACCAACGGTGAGTCAATACCAAACCGGGTTTGTCAAAAAGAGCGCAAAAGAATCAATTATTCATCCACCCTATTGACCGGCTTCCCCTGAAGAAACGCGCGGACGTTGTCCACGGCGATGTCCATCAGCCGCTGGCGGGTTTCCTTGGGAGCCCAGCTGATGTGCGGCGTGATGATGCAGTTCTTCGCCTTGAGGAGCGGGTTGTCCGGAGAAATCGGTTCGGAGGAGACGACATCCACCCCGGCGGCGTACACCTTGCCGCTGTTCAGTGCGTCGGCAAGATCCTGTTCGTCGACCAGCCCTCCCCGACTGTTGTTGATCAAAATCACGCCATCCTTCATCCGGGCGATGCTCTCCCGGTTGATCATCCTTGCGTTCTTTTCCGTCAGCGGACAGTGCAGCGCGATGACATCACTGACCCGGTACAACTCGGGAAGGGAGACGAACCGCACCGGTCCCTCCACGGCAGAGGGGTTGTACGCCACCACATCCATGCCCAGCGCCTGGGCGACGGCCGCCGTCTTTCTTCCAATTCTTCCGTAGCCGACGATGCCCATCGTCTTCCCTTCCAGTTCGATGGACGGATAATCCCAGAAGCAGAAATCCGTACTTTGCGACCACTTTCCTTGGTGAACCGCCTGGTCATGGTGTCCGATGTGGTGGCAGATCTCCAGCAACAGCGCAATGGCGAACTGCCCCACCGCCGCCGAGCCGTAGGAAGGAATATTGGTTACCACGACCCCTTTCTCCCGTGCCGCGGCAAGGTCAACCACGTTGTATCCGGTGGCTAGGACTCCGATGTACCGGAGTGAGGAAGAGCCGAGGATCACGTCCCGGGAAAGAAGCGTCTTGTTGGTAAGCACCAGTTCATACCCCTTGATCCGCTGTGCGACCAACTCCACCGGAGTCCGGTCATACACGGTGAGCTCTCCCAATTTTCCCAGTTGCTCCCAGGAAAGGTCCCCGGGATTCTCCGTATATCCATCCAGAATGACGATCTTCATGGCGTTCTCCTGTCTGTTACGGTAAAACGGGATCAAGGAAAACGCAAGAAGGAGTTCAATGGGTGGTGCAGAATTCCATGATCATCCCATGCCAGAAGACAGGATCCACCGCTTCCCTCGCCGAAGGATGGGGCATCCAGAGGGGAAGGGCACGTACTTCTGATGATGCAATCGCAGAGATGCCGTTCTGGATGGTGATTCCTTGGTACGAGAAGGCTTCCTGTGGTTCGAAATGAACATTCGGCATCTTGTACCACAGGTCGCTCACCCCGAAACAGATGACCAGTTCCGGCCGGAATGCTTCCAGTTCCTCAAAGAAAGCCGCCTCAGAGCGGTGGTGCTGTGCCGCCGTTCCACGGACCTGTCCGTCCGACAGCGCTTCCTGCAGGTAGTTGGTGGAGATGATGGAGTCCCAGACATCGTCCTGTGTCTCAGAAGAGATGTCCTGTTCTTTGCCGATGCCGGCCACCAGCTGGACAACGTACCGCGGCACGGAATGAACGAAGCCGTCCCTATTGGAGTGGATGTACCCGCAACACCCCGGACGACGGATCTGAAGGCAGTGCCCAGTATGGATGCAATCCTGATAGCGGTCACCCCAGCTTTCCAGCATCGCTCTTTTGCAGTGGGTGCTGCCACCGAGGATCATCACCCTGCGGTCCCAGAACCGCCCCTCTCCATACCGCTTTTCCACCGATGGCAGGAAGAACACGTCCGGAAACAGGTTCATCGTTCCCGTTTCTGAATTTTAATGGAGACAGGGGGTTTCCTCTTCCCTGCAGATACCGCCATGCAGACAGGGACAGTCCATCAGATCCTCCGTATGGATTCAATGGGAGAACGAAAAACCACGAAGTACAGAGAGCGCCGCTTTGCCATCCTGCAAGAGAGCATCCGTCTTCGCGTCGATGCTGATGGCACCCCGGAATCCGATTCTCTCAAGATGGGAGAGAAACGCGTTGATGTCCTGGTCCATCGTGGTGGGGAACCTGCGCTCCCCCCGGGTGGCGATATGGGCATGGGTGACCAGGGTGCCGGCGCCATCCAGATCCTCCCATGGCTCTTGTTCGCACATCATGTGGTAGATGTCCGGCGCGATGCCGAAGTTGGGACGATCCACCATCGTAGCGAATTGGACCGCATCCTTGACTGTCGTGACGGCATTGGTCTCCCCATGGAACAGGGGTTCGATGGCGATCTGCACATGATAATCTCCGGCGATCTCCGAAGCGGTTTGCATCCTGTTCGCCAACAGGGAACGGGCGTCGTTCTCCTTCATCAAAAGGGGGAACCTTCTGCTGCCACCAGAACCAAAGACGGCCATCCGGGCACCCAATTGTTCCATCCTGCCGAACGCCTGGCGGAGGTATGCTTCATGGTCCGTCTCAGAGACGGTATACAGGTTCATCGTCTTGGGATAGAAGAGGTTGCAACTGTACACGGGAAGATGATGGGAAAACCCCTGCTGTTTGACCGCTTCCCACGCTGCTTCCGGCAACGTGACAAGCACGCTGAGTGGCAACTCCAGATAATCGAATCCCGCCGCCTGGGCGGCATCCCAATCCTCCACATTTCCACAGAAGCCGAAGTGCATACCCCCTCCCATCATCTTCGACATGGTAGCACATCCAAGGAAAAGGAAACATGGTTTCTTTTCGTTCTTTTTACGGCCCCAATCATTTCACAATGTTCAGGTATGTGTGCATAGGTATGGACCGTATGGGAAGAAAACAGATTGTCGTCATGCCGGTCTCCTGGCACATCCCCACCCAGCTGGGGGAGAATATCCACCTGGAGCGCATCCGACGAAGGCCCCCGGCTGCCTTGGTCTCAGAACGGGCCGGAATCAGCCGCTCCACCCTGTGGGCGGAAAAACGGGAAGCCCGTCGGTGGCCATCGGCATCTACGAGGGGTGCCCCTGACAGTGCGGCGGGAACAGGATCCGCTGTTGGTCGCAAAAGAAGATGCCGTTGGCTGGAAGCTGCAGGATCTGGACCCCAGTACGCCCAAGCGGGCGCCGAAACGGAAAAAGACAACTACCATCTGGCAGACAAGAAAGGGCCGCGTCCACCAACGGCGGAACGCGGCCCAGCTGGAGCAAACCTTTGGAAATCAGATATTGTCCTTGGTCAGGACGGAAACACCGGTGTCAACCACTTTTCCACCCAGGCTCTTGCCGGAGAGGACGTCCACGGCGGCCTTGAGGCCTTCATAGCCCATCACATCCGGGTTCTGTGCCATGGTGCAGAGCAGGTATCCTTCTTTGATCAACTGCTTGATCATATCGGACTTGTCGAATCCGACGCCGACGACCTTGCTGCCACTCTCGTGGATGGCGTTGCCGATCCCGACGGTGGAACCTTCGTTGGCTCCGAACAGACCGACGACACCCTGGGTGATGAAGTTCGCCGCGGCATCCTTGCTGCGGGCTGCATCACCGTCACAGTACTGGGTCTCCAGGATATCGAATCCCTGGCCTTCGAACGCGGCGCGGAATCCCGCTTCACGGGCGACGGTGGACGCCGTGGCGGCGTTGACGCTGATCACTCCGATTTTTCCGCTCTTCACGCCCATTTCCTGGAACTTCTTCAGCATCTGCTCGCCTGCGGTCTTTCCGGCGGCCTTGTTGTCCGTCGCGAAGGTCGCTTCGCCAGGATAGTTCGCCGCGGAGTCGACGTAAATGATCTTCACGCCGGCAGCGGTGGCTTCCTTCAAAGCCGCGGTAACGGCATCCGGACCGTTGGCGGCCAGCAGAATGGCGTTGGCTCCCTGGGCGACGGCGTTGTTGATGCATTCGATCTGCTGCGCGTCATCCTTGGTGGCCGGCGCGTTCCACTTGTACTCGACGTTCCCCAGTTCCGCGGCGGCTTTCTGGGCCCCCTTGTCCACATTGGCCCAATGCTGGTCCATCTGGTCCATGGTGATCAACTGGATCTTCCAGGCCTTTCCTGCCGTCTCCTTCTGCCCTTGGGCAAAGACGGACGCAAGAACCAGCGCGACGATCAACAGCATCGCGATACCTTTCTTCATAGTCGTACCTCCTTCCTATGAAACACCTTCATATCATGCATCCCCGTGCGGGGAATTGCATCTCAAGCTTTCTTCCTGCCAAGCTTCACCGTCTTGCCGCTGCGGACCACCACGTCCAGCAGAACGGACACCACGACGATGATGCCGATGACAATGTTCCGGATGGCGACCGGAGCACCGGCGAACTGCAGACCGTTCTGCAACACGCCCCAAATGGCGGCACCTACCACAGTGCCCAGCAAAATCCCCTGTCCGCCCAGCGTGGAGACGCCACCGATGACCGACGCCGCGACGGCGTACAGCTCGTAGCTGTTGCCGGCATCCATCGCTCCCATGCCTGCCGACGCGCACTGGGTAAGGCCGACGACGCAGGAACAGATCGAAGCGATCAAATAGACCTTCATCGTGGTGGACAGAATGCTCACCCCGGAGAGCTTGGCCGCCTCCGGATTGGAGCCGACGGCGTAGATGTGCCGTCCGGTACGGGTTCGGGAGAGGATGAAGTCGAAGATCACCCACAGCACGATGGCGATCCAGACGGTGGAGTAGATACCCAGGAACTTGCCGTAGTAAAAGAAGTTCCGGAACCCTTCGGCGGCATGCCCGATGCTGTCCGTGTTGTAGTTGTTGTTGGCGATCTGGGCGATACCGCGGGCGATGGTCATCGTACCGAGCGTCCCGATGAACGGCGGCAGTTTGCATCCCGCCACCAGAAAGCCGTTGATCGCGCCGATGCCAATGCAGGCGATGAACGTCAGCACCACCGACACCCACGGGTTCAACCCTTTGGTCATCAGCGTCGCGCTGATCATCGTCGACATGCCGACCACCGAACCGATGGAAAGGTCGATGTTCCCGGTAATCAACACGTAGCTCTGTCCGATGCCGATCAACAGGATCGGCGCAATCTGCCTGAGGAGGTTGTTGATGTTTCTGCCGGAAAAGAACGTCGGGTTCAGGATTCCAAACACCACGCACAACAATATCAGACCGACGGTGACGGTAAGCACCTGTCCCATGCCACGATTCGCCGTCACTTTCTTCTTGTTCTCCATATCCTCAGCCTACCTTTTTCTGAAATGTGGTCGCCAGCGTCAGGATTTTCTCCTGCGTCGCCTCGTCCCGCATCATCTCGCCGGTCACATATCCCTCGCACATGACGATGATGCGGTCCGACATCCCCAGGATTTCCGGCATCTCCGAGGAGACGAACACCACACCGATGCCTTTCTGTTTCAGTTCGTTCATCAACTGGTAGATCTCCACCTTGGCTGCGACATCAATGCCCCGTGTCGGCTCGTCGAAGATCACCACGCGGCTGTTGCGGGACAGCCACTTGGCCACCACCACCTTCTGCTGGTTTCCCCCAGAAAGCGAGGCTGCGGACACTTCCCCGCTGGGAAGCTTGATGCTCAGTCCTTCCACCGCCTTGTCCACCATCCGTTTCTCCGCCTTCCGATCCACCACTCCGTAGTGGCAGAGCTGGTCCAGGTTGGGAAGGGAGATGTTCTCCCGGACGGGAAGCTTGACGCAGAGGCCATCCTTCTTCCGGTCTTCCGGAGCCAGCACCACCCCTTGGCGGATGGCGTCCATCGGGCGGGTGATGGTGATCGGCTTTCCGTCCAACAGAATCTCTCCGGATTCTTTGGGATCGGCGCCGAAGATGGCGCGGGTCGTTTCGGTGCGCCCGGCGCCCATCAGGCCGGCGATGCCCAGAATCTCCCCTTCCCGGACGGAGAAGGAGACATCATGGACCATTTTTCCTGCATTCAGGTGGTTCACCTGGAAGATTGTTTTTCCTACCGGTTCCTCGACCCGTGGGAATTTCTCCTTGATCTCCCTCCCCACCATGTATGCGACGATCTGGTCCATGGAGAGATCCTTGAAGTTCCCCTGCGTGATGAACTTGCCGTCCCGCATGATGGTCACCCGGTCGACGATGTGCTGCAACTCCTCCAGACGGTGGGAGATGTAGATGATGCCGTGCCCTTCCTTCTTCAGCTTGGTGATGATCCGAAACAGCTCGGTGATCTCCTTGCTGGTCAGTGAAGAGGTTGGCTCGTCCATGATCAGAATCTTCGCGTTGATGGACAGCGCCTTGGCGATCTCCACCATCTGCTGTTTGGATACGGCAAGTTCGCCCACCAGGGCGTTGGGATCCAGGTCGATGGAAAGCTCGTCCAGAATCTTCTGGGACTGGCGGACCATCTCCGCCTGGTCCAGGATGCCGCCTTTTCTGCAGATCTCCCGACCGAGGAAGATGTTCTCCGCCACCGTCAGGTGCTGGCACATGTTCAGTTCCTGGTGGATGATGGCCACGCCAAGCTTCTTGGCGATGTTCGGCGTGATCTCCCCCACTTCCTTCCCGAAAATCCTGATGGTTCCGCTGTCGCGGGTATAGACACCGGAGAGGATCTTCACCAACGTGGACTTGCCGGCTCCGTTTTCCCCGAGGAGCGCCATGCATTCCCCTTTGCGCAGGGAAAAACTGACATCATCCAGCGCTTGCACGCCGGGGAACGCCTTGGAGATGTGCTGCATCTCCACGATGGTCTCTTCCATTCCTCTCCCTCCTTCCAACGATAGTCTCACCCTGTTTCGGAAAACCGACCAGTTGGAACCTTTTACGGAAAGGGGGAATCTTTTCCGGTCAACGGGTGACCAGTCCGTACGCCGCCGCTTCCTCAAACTCAGACGGGATGAACTGCCGTTTGACCACGCCACCGTCCAGAAGCACCAGACGGGAGGCGACCCGGAGACTGTCCGACAGGGACAGGGCGAGGATCACGATGGCGATGCCTTTGTCCAGCAGGCGGGAGAGGTGACGGATCAGGCGGATCCGTTGGTACATGGCAAGTCCGGCAAACGGCTGGGTGACACAGAGGACCTTGGGATTATCCAGATCAACCCGCCAGTAGATCAGATCGTACAGCTCTTCCTGGCTCAGACCGGAGAGGTCCTTGGCATCCACCACATCCCCCACCCGGGGGCGGAACTCGGCGGCGAGGTTTTCCTGGTAGCGATGGATCCGGTAGAACCCTTTGACCTTGTCTCCTGCGCGGATGGCAAGGTTGTCCAGGTAGCTCATGCTGGGGAACACCACCTTCCCGATGGGGTCGGACGGGATGAACTCCCACTGGCCGGAGGCAAGCGTGATGTGGTACTCCTCCGTCCCGCCCTGGCTGAGCGCCTCTGCGAAGCGGGGGATCGTCCCCTGCTCCAGATCCAACAGGACCAGGCACCTGCCGGAGAAGAGCGGCAGGGAGAACAACGGCCCGTCCAACGTCCCGATGACCTGGGCTTCCGTCTTGTCGTCGGATGCAGCCAACGCCGTCAAAGAACGGAGAAAATCCCGTGAGACGACATCCATCGTCCGGTCGGAATACTCCTCCTTGGACAGGGACAGCGGGATGGTGCCGCTTCGCATCACCAGCGTCTTGTCACAGATGGAGAACAGTTCCCGGTGGTGGTTCCCGTAGTACAGGAACGACAGGCCTTCCCAGGCCATCTTCCGGATCATCTCCTTCAGGAACGCCAGGTCATTGGGGGGAAGGAACGTGGAAAGCTCACGGAGGATCACCAGCGTCGAGCCGCTGGTCTTCGCCTTGACCAGTTCCACGGCACACCGTTCCAACGGACTTAGGGATGCAGGATGCTCTCCTCCCGTCAGGGTGATGCCGTACGGGGCGAACAGCGAATGGATCTGGCTTTGCAACAACTTCTTGGGAATGACGTACGGACTGTTCGGTTTCAGGGAGAACAGGTTGTCGGCGACATCCAGCGCCGGTACCAGATGGGAACGCGCCTCGATGATGGAGACTTTGTTCGTCGCCTGGCGGACGCCCAGGTAGCTGCACACTTCCTTCTCATCCACGTACATCCATCCCCGGTCCAGCACCCGGTTGTGCTGGAGGAGCGAGAACAACGTCTCCACGCCCTGGCCATCCAGTGGCAACAGTCCGACGATCTCCCCCTCGGCAATGGAGAAGGAAAGCTCTTCCAGACTGGCTTCCCCATGCTCACTGAGGGTCACGTGCCTCAGGGCGGCCACTTCCCGGACGGCGTTCATACCACGCCCTCCATGGGCAGCCGGATCTCCACCTTGGTCCCGATGTTCCGGACGCTGGAGAAAGACAGACCGTACTGCGGACCAAAGAGCAGCTGCAGACGATCGTTGACATTCCGGGTGGCGATGCCACCCTTCTTCTCTTCGTTCTTCGGTTGTGGCGAGTGGTCATTGAGTTTGCGGTTCAGCTGCACCAGTTCATCGGTATCCATCCCCACCCCATCGTCGGTGATGAAAATGGAAAGCACGTTGCTGGTATGCTCTGCGCTGATGGTGATGGTCCCCCCTTCCACCTTTTCCTCAAGCCCGTGGATGATGGCGTTCTCCACGATGGGCTGGAGGATCAACTTGGGAAGGTGGTAGCTGCACACAGGGCTGTCAGGGGGAATGCGGATATCCAGGTTTACACGCTCCCCGAAACGGAACTTCTGGATGGAGAAGTAGTCCCGGACGTTCTTCAGCTCATCCTCCAGCATCACCAGATCGGAGGTGTTGCTGATGGTGTACCGGAAGAACCGGGCAAGCGTCTCGCTCATCTCTGCCACGTTTGGCAGTCCTCCGATCAACGCTTCGCTTCGGATGGCCTCCAGCGTATTGTACAAGAAATGTGGGTTGATCTGGTTCTGCAGGGCCAGGTACTGTGCCTGCCTGCGGTTCTCCTCCCACAGACGGTCGGTGGGATTGCTGTGCATCACATCATCCACCAGAGCGTCCACCGCAGGGGAGACCGGACGGGGAAGAAACCGAAGCGGTTCGATGCCCGAGCCGGTATGGTACAGGGCGATGTACCGTTCCATCAACGCCGATTCCCGGGCCAGGAGTCCGTCCAGCACCCCCAGCGCCATTCCAATGGCCAGGAATACCCAGAACAGCAGATACTTGCCAAACGAAAGAAACAGGAAAGCGGCGGTGAGCACCATCACCAGCGAGACAGAGAGCAGCAAAAACGCCCAGAGGAACAGCGGCAGGCGTTTTCTAGCCATACAAGCTCCGGTATTCGTTCGGTTTGACGCCGGTCGTCTTGCGGAACAATTTGGTGAAGTACTTCACGTCGGAGTATCCCACTTCGTTGGCGATGGTCCCGATGGATTGGTGGGTCGTCCGAAGGAGTTCTTTGGCCTGGTCGATCCGAATCTGCACCAATGCGTCCTGAAATCCCTGACCATCCCGTTCTTTCTTGAAGAGTCCGCTGAAGTACGGCGCGGAGAGACCTACCACCGAGGCAACGGTATCCAGTGACATGTCACTGTCCCGGTAGTGCGCCTGCATGTATTCCAAGGCTTGCCGCACCGGGCGGATCACCGCTTGGGTGCGTGCGGCGTTCAACGTGTCGATGAACGCAAGAATCGTAGAAACAAACCGTATCTTCATCACGGCAGTGGTATGGGACAGGCGGATCCCTTGGGAGAAGACATCCTCGTACCAGTCGAATCCGGAACCGGTGCGTTCCTCCGCTTTGACGGCAAGGCGCTTGCCTGCATAGCGAAGCAGGGCTTCCCCGGCGACGGGATTGAGCTCCGCAGCCCGGGACGCCACAGCCTCCACGGCGGGGCGGAACGACGCTGAATCCAAGGAATCCATCGCCCGGTCACACTCCCCTTCCCAGGAGGAGAGTTCCTTCACCGGGTTTCCCGGATCGGTTTGCCGGGCGGATAAGATATTGCCTTGCCCGTCACGCCGAAGCGGCAGGCTGGAGGCAAGCAACGAGTGGTCCGAAGCAAGGTTTCCTTTGCTTTCCGTAACGCAGAGGGTGAAGGACAACGAAGGGAACAACTGACGGATCTGCAGGACATCCACCGCGATGGCATCGAGCAATCCGGTGATGGAAACGCTTGTCCCTTCTTCCAACACCAGGGAGAACAGGTCCAGGTCCCCCACATGGACGATGCCCTGTACTTCCGGGTAGCGTTGCAGGATCAGGCGGAGTTTCTCCGTGACGGCATGGGAGAGATCCGGAGAAAGGATCGGCTCTTCGCTGTCCGTCTGCAGGGCGACCAGGAAAAGACGCGCCCCGGAAGAGATGGGATACGGCGCGCCGTGCTGGATGCCGTCCAACAAGCTTTGGTCGTTCTTTGATGCGTTGATGGCTTTCTCCGTTTGGTGGCGGGAGTGGATCTTTCCCACCAGTTTTGCAATGACGGCGGACAGTTCCTTCTGGTCGATCGGCTTGAGGAGGTAATCCTCCACGCCGTAGGTGATGGCCTGCTTGGCGTAGTCAAACTGACCGTACCCGCTGACGATGACGAACGAGGTGTCCGGAACGGAAGAAGAAAGGGAGGCGATCAACTCAAGGCCGCTCAAGCCTGGCATCTTGATGTCGGTGAACACGATATCCGGATGGGTCTCCTCCACCAGACGCTTGCCCTCAATGCCGTTCTGGGCACTGCCGAGGAACACCAAACCATACGTCTCCCAGGGGATCAACGCCCTGAGAAGCCGGATGATGTGCACCTCATCGTCCAGAATGACCACCCCGATCGCCGTGTCCATGCCGCCTCCTTCATCGGGAAAAGTATACCGCAGAATTGGAGGATAGGAAGGGAAAAATCAGTGGATCGCCTCTTTCCAGGCTTTCACCTGCTCCACGCACCAAGAGGTTTGGTCCCGAACCTGATACACCCAGAACCGGAGGACATCCCATCCCAAGTCCCGCAACCGACGGTTGCGGATCTGGTCGCTCAGGCAGTACCGGCCACCCCAGACACGGTGGCACATCAGACCATCCACTTCAATGTCCAGCTTGCGGTCTCCTACCAGAATGGCAAAATCAAGCCGGTATTGCTCCACCGGATACTGCACTGCAGGGAGGATCCTCCCATCGTACAGCGCTTGATACAACACTTTTCCCCAAGGAGAAACCTGATCGGGATTGTTCACCTGGGAATATTTACGGGATGCGGGATATGAGTGTTCAAAAGGTTGTTCTCGTTCAAGGGACTGCGCATAGGTGACATAATGTTCCAGATAAGGGACGCCACAGTTCCCACAAAAAAGCGAGATCGCCAATGACAAGCAATACCGCCCGCGCCCGGGTCACGGCGACATTGAACAGATTCCCCGTCTTCTGTAAAAACGTCAGGGCGCTTTCCGTGACGCCGGGAGCGACTACCGGAGAGAACAGGATCATATCACGTTCATCCCCTTGGAACGCGTGGAACGTGTTGATGGTGCATGCATTGTTGCTGTCCAGATGCCCGTGGAGCGTTTCGTCATTTGCCACCAAGGCATTGATCACATCCGCTTGGGCACGGAATGGGGTCACCACTCCTAATGATCCCTGATATCCGGACGCGATCAATTTTCTCAAGGAAGTGACCACGGCGTTGGCTTCCGGCCGATTGACCAAACCACCCTGAGCCGAAGGACGGACCGTCAATCCTTTGATGTTTTTCCAATAGATGCCAGGCCGGGTGTTGCGGGGAGGATTGAGGGAAGCATCCACCGTTGCGATCCGAAGTTGACCGTCATAAAATTCCTGGTTGGAGAACTCGATGATGGAAGAAGTACTTCGATGGTGTTCTTTCAACCCGATGATCTGCTCAGGAGTGACCGATGCAGCGGCAAGGCCATACAAGGAATTGGACGTATAGGACCATTCGGAAGGGATACCGTACCGTTCCAACAGGGAATAGTCCAGTTGTCCGGGAATCGTTGTGATATATTCCAGTTGTTTGGGGCCTCCGATGATGACCGCACGCTTGGCCCGGTACAACAGGGGAAGCGCTGAAGCGATATCGCATTGGCTTGCCTCATCGATCACCACCAGGTCAAAGAATCCCGGCACCAGGGGAATCCTCCCCTTCGCCGAAAGGGAGGTGACTGACCAACACGGTAAAAACAGGGTGAGATTACGTTGGAGGTGTGAAATCTTCTGGGAAAGCGAAGGTGCCACGGGACCATTTGTATTTGCTGCGATCCGAAGCAACGTGAGGACCTCAACCATCTGCATCCGTTGTTCCTCTGTCAACGTATTGGGTTGCACAAGCACCCATTGCGCCCAAAAGCGGGAGGCGGCCCACCGAACTACGGAAGCCTGTTTGTCCCACGCAGCTTCCAACCCTTCGATCGTACGCGCTTTTTCCAACGTGGAAAGCGATGCTTGATAATCCCCAACCTTTTCCAGAAGGTCCAACCAAGCACCCCACGTGTTGGTTGCCGCAAAAAACGCCGCTTCATCCCTCCAGTTCTCAGGCAACGGGATGAAATCCTTCAGATTCCAAGAACAGAAATGATCGTTGAGTTCCGTTCGCAGACGTTGGTACTTTTGTTGCAAGGGTTGGACGAACCGTCCAGGGAACAACCGGCCGCGGATCGTCTTCACCCATCGCAGGGCATCCGCTCTTGCTTGCTTGCAGGCTCCATATTCCGCTGACCAGCGGGACCATTGTTTCCTGTCGTACCGGTCGAACACGGATGCCCATTTCTCCCGTGAATCGCACAGGTTCTGTCCAAAGGCATCCACCTTGTTCCGCAGGTCCACCACATGGCTGCGTTCCGCTTCCAAGGCTTTCAGTTTGGCAAGCTCTTGCCGGTATTCCTGTTCATACCGCTCGGCTTCAATACGCTCCGCTTCGTGACCAGCCGGGAAAGTACCTGTTCGACCAACGGAATGATGTGGGAAGCGTTGAACGCGCCTCCCATCCGAAGCATGATGGGTCGGGGACCGAGGGCGTTGATCCGGTTCTCCACCACATCAACCGCTTTGTTGTTCCTGCTGGAGAACAACACCTTTTCCTCTTGGAAAACCGCAGTTGACCAACAACTGTGTGACAACCTGGGGTTTACCTGTTCCTGGTGGTCCCGTAATGATGGTAAGGGGATCGCACAACCCATGCTGTATGGCATCCCGTTGTTCTTCGTTAAGGGGCAGGACTTCAAGCGTTTCCATTGGCTCTAAGCCAACTGGTACGGAAACATGCTCAAACAACGGTCCCAATGCCGTTTTCTGCAATTCAGAGAAAGGAGTCTGGGAAAGCTTTGCCAATTCCCCTTCCAGCCCCAACGTATAGGGGGAGCGTTCCAATACACAAAACAGCGCGCGGTTGTACACGCCTTCTTCGGAAAGGGAAGAGATGGGTGCTTCATGCTGCAGTTGGAAAGGATCAAGCGTCTCTTTCCATCCCCAGGCCCGAATGCTTTACAACTTCCGAACCAATGCCGCCACATCAACCGCCGCTTGCGTCGCGTTCAGTCCAAGTTCTTCATCCAAGCGAAGGACGTCATACACCGGAGCTTCACTCCTCAGGTCAGTGAACGGTTTGACCGCTTCCAGGTTGATCACAGGCTGGGTTGCCAGTTCGCATCGTCCTTGGGAGATGTCTACCGAAAACAGAAAGATGGGGATGAGCGTCATCCGAGGGGAAGCGGAAGATGCAGCACGTTTTGCAAGCAAGACAGGATAGCCTACGTACGCCGTGGTGTTAGTCCGGCTTGCAGCGCCTTGCCGCACCAGGTCCGCCACAGCGGGATCACCACCATCAAGGCCAAAGGTGGAAAGTTCAACATAATGAGATTTGTCATGGATCAGATCAAGGGCGATACCAGTCCCATTATCCTGCATCAAACATTCCAGGTAATACGTGCAAAGGTGATCAAACTGTAAGGTAGGCTCCCGTTCCATCCCGACTCCCCACAGGAGTATAGCACAAATGCATATCTTTCATGGAAAAGCAACAACATCGATCCGCAGACAATAGACATCTGAAAATCTCGCAGAAACACCACGCCCCAACCATTCACAAAAACCAATACGTCATATACAGGAAAAGTTCCCTCCATCAGAACCTTTGACAGCTCGTTTCCTTCAGAAAGGTTTTGAACGCATCTTCCTTTCCCTTCGTCATACGAAACCAGCAAGTTCTTGAATGCGTTGACGTTTTCCTCAGGAATCACAGTAGGCCCTCCCCCTTTCCGATGAGAAAATGATTGGCGAAGAGTACGGCGGCACGCTTGTTCCCATCACCATATATTTGCGTTTTCATGTAATACAGGCACAGATTAATGGCGATATCGAAGGGAGATTGACCTGATGCAACGACCATAGCGAGATGATCCTTCACATACGGCTCCATCGGCATGGGGGAATGTATGTGGTTCCCCCAATGGTGACAGGAACGCTTCGGATGCTTCCCCCATGTTCGTAGAATCCTTCATTGACCAACCGGGCAATGGTACAGAGAATAGCGTAATCGCTTTTAGCGGCAATGACGTCCTTGTCCAAGATACATCCCATGCATGTTTCAGATTGATGATCTTCTGGACATCCGTTGGGGTGACCCCGCTGACCTTCCCATTCTCAAGAATCGTCTCGGTCTGGGGAAATGTCGTGGCGACGCCTTCCAGGACCGCCTGGTCATAGATCAACGTTTTCACATTCGCTCTGGCGAAATCCAGATTTCTGGCCACACGTTCTGAAAGGGTACCTTCCTGATACCCCTCTTACGCAAGTTGTCGTTCGATGGCCCTAAGGCTTTTTCTCAGGCTTCTCGCTTCAGCGGCTTGGCGAAGAAGGAGGGCATGGAGTTCTTCGGAATATCTGTCGACATACTGGGATTTCAGTTTTCCAGCCAGGCGTTTTCGTACATAGAGATATTTGCTCCCCCTATCTCTTTTACCTCAATACTGCCCTCATAGGAGATCAACCGCGACCTGGCTTCAAGCTCGGCTCGTTGACGAAGCAATTGGGGAACATCAGTCACGAAACTCTCCTTGTAGGGAACTTATCAAGTGACTTTTACCAAGAAAGTTCCCTAAACAGCAAGAAGGAAGCGAACCTTACCTTCCAATAAGCAATGTTTTCAGGATTTCGAGGGATACAGCGTTTTTAGTTTATTCTCACACGAAAGACAATCTTTCCGGAAGTCACAGAGTTTGCACTGCTCCACATACTGGAGCATTTCGCCTACTTCAGAAAAGGAACGTTGAAAGGGTTTGGTATCCATTTCGACTTGGTGAAGAATGTTTGTTCCATTGGAGAGTGCGCGATCATATTGGCCATCCTTCTCCATCGCTTTGAAACAAGTCAATGATTCAAGGAATTTTTGGTTCTTCATATAGTCAGGGATAAAGCGATGAAGTTCCCGAAGGACTTCATCGCATGTCTGAAACACACGTGTTTTGGGATAAGCATGGAAATGGAGAAGGAACCAAAATTCAATGCATGGATAGCTGGTAATGGGAATAATGCGTTTTGGAAGCCGCTTACACTCATTTTTGAATGTCTGTAAACGTTGCGTATTTTGAGCAATGGTATCCAAATCCAGAACACAGAAGACAAGGTCATAGGATTGATTCACCAAGTCCTTGGCTTTCCGAAACAATGCGGAGAAATCTGAATGGCCTGGTAGTTCTGGCTTGAGCGTAAAGGTATAACGCCTATCTTTCCGAATATATTCAAAATAAAACCACTCTGTAGGTCCTTCACCAACAATGGCGATCGCTTTTTTCAGTTTTCTCCGTTGCCTCATTTACTGTTCCTTTTTGTTCTGAAGGAACGGACTCCCCAAGTGAGGTACCGCACCCAATTTTCCACTTTGATAGAAGTTCATCAGACTGACATGCTTGTGCAGGTTGAAATCCTCTGCCGGATAATACACTGAAGCGCCATCATCTTCTTTCTCACAAAACCACACCATGTCGTTTCGCATGTAGTCTTTGTCCATCAACGACTGTTCATGCGTAGCTACCAGAAGTTGTGATTGTGCAGCGTTCAACAGGAAAACTCGAAGGAAGAATGAGATAAGCTCGGGATGCAACGAAGTTTCCAACTCATCGATCGCAACAAATGAATGTGTATTGACCAAGAGATTGAGCACCCCACTCAAGCCAAAATATCGACGGGTTCCAGCGGATTCGAGCTCAATGGGAAAGGGTTTCGTCGTTCCATTTTCCAATGCATGCTGCAGGAACAGTTCCTTCGTCTTGATCTTCTTTTCTTTCTTCAATTGCTCAAGTACCTCTTTGGGAGCACCTTGGGCTTCAAACATTGAGAGCATCTGATCCGACACATTATGCTGCGCTTCTTTGATCTGAAGATCAGATACTTGGAAATCGGCTTTCTTGAGCAATTGAACATAAAAATCTTTTTTCGACGCGTCCTTGGCAAGTGTGTTGATGCTCCAATTCAGCAACGAAGTATCCGGCTCGATACAAGGAAGGAACATCTCCTTGAAAAAGGTCACCACACCCTCCAGGACTGGAGAATGGATGTTTGTTTTTTGATACGCAAACAGCACACTCCCATTTCCCAATGTGTTCCCACTCAGAATAGTTTTTTCTTTCGCAGAAAGGCCACATACTTTCCCTACGGTAAGCTTGGCTACCTTTTCCACCACATCAAAAGTCCGGGAGAATACCAATGTTTTCCTTCCTTCCGGGCGGTAGGAAAGCTGTTCACTGGGAATTGTGTTTTCCTGTACGGAGATGTCATATTGGTAGTTGATACCACCAATGTAAAACACTAAAGAGAAGGTACTTGGTTTCTGAGCCATTGCATCATCCAACGCGAATGGTTCGTACAATGTCTCTTCATCTTTCGTTTCCGGTCCGTCCAACACGAGATCGCGAAGTGTGTCAAACGCAAGGATCATATTCGTCTTCCCTGAGGCATTGTAGCCGTACAACACCCCCAGCTTCAACAGATCCACATGGTCATTCACATGAATCAAAAGGTGTTCGTCCGCATCATTCTTCATCTTCTTGTTGACGATGAAGCTCAGCGTCTGCGTTTCCTTGATGGAACGATAATTTGTAACAGAAAATGAAGAAATCATTATTTTTATTCCTATTATACGTAAAATATTTACGTATATTAGAGTAACATTTACATTCTTTGACGTCAATCATTCCAACGCTTCATTTATTTAAAAATTGGTACTTCCTCATTTCTTGTCGATTCTCAAAGACCTTTTGTTCGCCTTTCTCAGGTTTTTATTCCACACTCTTTCTTTTCGTTGTTCCCCGAAAGGTACGCCCAGACGCCGATCACACCCTCCATGCTAAGACCTGAAAGCAGGACAGAGGGGGTGAAAAATAAGGAATATCTGCTATCCTTGGAAAGGAGAGGCAGACATGGGGAAAAACCGGAAGACGTATCAGGAGTCATTCAAGAAGCAGGTGGCGATCGAGGCGCTGGAAAGCAAGAAGACAGTAGCGGAAATCGCTTCTGAGAACGGGATCACGCCCGGCATGGTGTCAATGTGGCGGAAATCGTTCATCGAAGGAGACTTCAGCAAGGATCTGGGGAAGACGCGCAAGGAGCTGGAAGAAAAGCAGAAAGCGCTGGATGCGGCGACGATGGCGCTGGGGAAAGCCCAGCTGGAGATCGAACTGCTCAAAAAAAAAGTGAATCCGCAGGGATGAGCGTCTACGAGCTGGTGGACCATGAAAGCGCAGTGGAATACCTTCGCGGGGGCCTTGGCCTTCCGGTATCCGGCCAATGCCGTCTCCTGGGAATCTCCCGGAGCAGGTATTACCAGTGGAGGAAGCTGCGGGAAGCCAGGAAAGCAATGCCTGAACGGCAATATGATGGGCGGAAAGAAGAAGAACTCGCATTGGTTGACAAGATCCTAGGCGTCTGGACGGAGAATCCGGCCTGGGGATACCGGAAACTGGGCAGGTACCTGCAGCGGAACGGTTTCCCCTCAGCCACGGAGAAACGGGTGCGTCTCATCTACCAGCGGCTGGGCATCCATGGGGTCTCCCCGGTGTTCCGCACCACCCGCCAGCCGAAAGGGAAATGCCTGAAGCACCCGTATCTGTTGAGGGGGAAGAAGATACGGTTCTCCAACCAGGTATGGGAGACGGACATCACCTACATCCGTCTTCCCGGAGGGATGGTGTATCTGACGGCGTTCATCGACGTGTACAGCCGGAGGATCCTGTCCTGGAGCCTCGGGCGCACGATGGAAAGCGGGTTATGCGTCGACGCGCTGCATGAGGCGGTCATGAACCATGGGATACCGGCGATCCTGAACACGGACTGCGGAAGCCAGTATCTGGGTGGTGATTTCCTTGATGCCGCCTCCAGTTACGGGATCGAGATCAGCAACGACTCGGTGGGGAGATGCCTCGATGACGTGTTTATTGAACGAACGTGGCGGACCCTGAAATATGAATGCATCTTCCTTCATGAGTGGGGCACGATGGAGGAACTGGAGAAGGGATTGGGGATATTCATCAGGAAGTTCAACTTCGAGCGGCCCCATCAGTCGCTTGATTACCGGACGCCGGACGAAGTGTATACGGACGGACGTTTCCCGTCAGCGGGGGACGAACCGAAGAAGACTGAGGTGGCATAGGAGATTTCCTTGTTTTCCCGCCACCCTGTCTTGACAAGGG